>CAMKHH010000012.1 GCA_946412445.1 uncultured Eubacterium sp. | reverse complement strand
AAACCGCAAAGTCGCGTGGAGTTTTTCCGCCTGTCGGAACTACATCCAAAAGGGATAATTCTCCACTATTTTTTATCTCATACATGACTATACTGTCATGTCCGCGATTACTCGCAAATAAAAAGTTTCCGGATCTGTGTATCGCTGCAGCCGTATTCATTCCGCCAAAACCGGCAGGAAGTGTGGAGATATTCTGTCTGCATTCATATGTATTTCCCCGATCCCAAAATACTGATATACTGTTACCCATTTCACACAGTACATACAAAGTTCTTTGCTCTCCTGAATAAAATTCCAGATGACGCGGCCCGGATCCGGGGGATACATGGATTCTGTTTCCTGTATCCTCTATTCGCCAGGTTTCCTTATTTAGCCTATAGATAAACACCTGATCCAGACCGAGATCTGATACATAAATCATTCCGTTATGTTCCACACAGGAATGTACGTGCGGTGCCTCCTGCCTTTCTAAATCAATCCCTTTGCCATAATGTTGAACCTGGTCCGCTTTGCCGGCAGACAATCCATTGGAATCAAGCCGATACGCAACCAGAGAGCCGCTGCTGTAGTTTGACAGAAACAAACTATCTCCCCCTTCACTCATGCTTAAATGGCAAGGGTCTGCACCATCTGAATTGCACATTTGAATTCTTTCAAAGCCCTTGTCCGCAACACAAAGGGTCTGCATAGCTCCTGCCGGTGCATCTTCCTGTACCGCGTATAAAATTGAATTCTTCCTGTTAAAGCATACCCATGAAGGATGATAAATTCCGCTATATACCGATACCTTCCTCAACTCACCTTTGTTTGTATCAAAGCAGAATTTACAGATGCCCTCTTCACCCCGGGCACCATAGGAGCCTGTGAAAAATTCGTATTTCATAGAACACTTCTCCCTTCATTATAGGATTCTGCCAAGGAATGTCTTCGTCCGTTCTTCTTTCGGATTCACAAAAATATCCTCCGCTGTACCTTCCTCTGCAATCACACCTCTGTCCATGAAAATCACCCGGTCGGAAACATCTCTGGCAAATGCCATCTCATGGGTGACAACAATCATCGTAAGGCCTGTGTGTGCCAGGTTCTTCATGGTTTTCAATACCTCACCTACCATCTCCGGATCAAGTGCTGATGTAGGCTCATCAAACAGCATCACGTCCGGGTTCATGGATAATGCACGTCCGATTGCCACGCGCTGCTTCTGTCCGCCGGAAAGCTGGGAAGGCTTTGCATCGATAAATCTTTCCATACCGACCTTTTTTAAATTAGCAAGCGCCGTTTGTCTGGCTTCTTCACGTGATTTTTTCAACACAGTAACCTGACCGGTCATACAGTTTTCCAGAGCATTCATATTGTTAAACAGATTGAACTGCTGAAACACCATACCCAGATGCGTCCGGTATTCCGGCAGATTATACCCAGGCTCCAATACGTTCTCGCCTTTATAATATATTCTTCCGTCATCCGGTTTTTCCAGAAGATTGATGCATCGAAGCAACGTTGATTTCCCGGAGCCCGATGAACCGATAATAGATACCACCTCTCCTTTACGAACGCTAAGATCAATATCCTTCAATACGTCATTCTGACCAAAGCTCTTTTTTAAATGTTCTATCCTGATAATTTCTGACATCTTCAATTCCTCCTACTCTTCTTCTGCCGTAAGCGGTACATAGTCTTTCGGCCCATCCATCTTCTTCTCCACCAGACGCAGAATTCTTGTCACACTAAAAGTCAGGATAAAGTAAATAACGCAGATGATAAAATAAGTCTGGAAAAACATATAGTTTGCACCGGCCGCTGATTTCCCCTGGAAGAACAGCTCCGTTACGGAGATAATACTTAAGACAGAAGTATCCTTAATATTAATGACAAATTCGTTTCCTGTTGCAGGAAGAATATTCCGCAGCACCTGCGGAATTACGACCTTGCGCATTGTCTGCGTGTGCGTCATACCAATGGCCTGAGCCGCTTCAAACTGGCCTTTGTCAACTGCGAAAATACCGCCGCGGACAATCTCTGCCATATAAGCACCGGTATTAATTGAAACAATGAAAAGAGCTACTGCTGTACGATTTAAGTCAAAGCCAAACAACAATGCGGTTCCATAATAGAACATGGCAGACTGGACAATCATCGGGGTTCCTCTGAACACCTCTACATAGACATTCAAAAACCAGTCAAACAGTTTTTGAAGAATCTTCTTCCATCTTTTCTCTGCTACTGGCATCGTACGGTATACCCCGACCAAAAGACCGATTACAGCACCCAGAGCAGTTCCGGCCAGAGCCAGAAACATCGTCATTCCGGTTCCGCGCAGGAACATCATTCCATTCTGTTTTAAAATTCTAACCATTGGACTATCGGACTCATCTTTAGAGGATGGTTGATTTTGAATCGCTTCATCCATAATCTCTACTCGTTCGTCCTTTGAAATTCCGGCCAGAATTTCATTGATTGAACTGATGTCAGGATCTCCTTTACGCATACCGATTGAAACTGCCGTATCCGTAAGGCTTGTCTGAAACCCATTTTCTGCTGAAAACTCTATCATCTTTAACTTGGGGTTTACAGTCTCTGCCGTAACACCCTCCGGTTTTTCACTGACATAAGCATCAATCGTCCCTGACTCCAATGCTACCCGCATCGCGGGAAAATTATCCATCGCTTCCTGCTTCTTTACATCCGGAATCTGATCAATCACTGAATAATGAAAGGTGTTGAGCTGTGCCGTAACCTTTGCTCCGGCAAAATCAGCCAGACTTTTTGCATCTGCATACCCGCTGTCCGATCGGATAACCATGACCAGATTGGATTCATAATATACATCTGTAAAATCAATCTGCTTTTTTCTTTCCTCCGTCGGTGACATACCTGCAATAATCGCATCAATCTTACCTGACTGCAGCGCCGGCGGCAGGCCGTCCCACTCCGTCTTTACAATAACCAGTTTACGTCCCAGCTTCCCGGCAATGAGCTTTGCAATTTCAACGTCATAGCCGCCCGCATATGATTTATCTCCCTGAATGGGCACCGCCCCATTCTCATCCGTATTCTGTGTCCAGTTAAACGGCGCATATCCCGCTTCCATACCTACACGAAACTCTTTTTGCTCTGTCTCCTCCGCCTGCACATTTACTGTCAAGCCCAGCATACCTGCCAGAACTAACAGCATCACCAACGGCAGAACCAATATTTTCTTCTTCATTCTCTTCTCCTTATCTTTTGAACAGAAAAAAGCGCTCTTTGGAAAACCAAAAGCGCATACTTCATCTTCACCTATCTGTAAAACATAGCGCAACTTAGTCTTTCCACGGTGGACGTGTAAACTAAGACAGTCCATAAGTTCTTAACTTATGTCCCAACCGGATGGCAAAAGAGATACCTTCCGATTTCGGCGATGTTTCCTAGTTCTGCTTCTACATGTCTCTTCACTCCACAGAGTTAATAAACCTCGCAACCTCTACCTCACACACTGAGGTGTCTCATATATTCATTTTTCTAAATCTTATGATTTTATCCTCCCTTTGTCAAGAGGTATTTTTAAAGTTACATGGCTAAAGTCTGCCAGAAATGTTATACTTATACTATGATACCACAAAATGCACAGCAATCCACAGGTATCATCCGACAAAAATCAAAGGAGGATCTGAACATGAAATTTTCCGATATGCCCTATCAAAGGGTTGATTTTGAAAAATTAAAAAAGGACTTTTCCGATCTTTACGACTCTTTTTCCAAAGCATCGTCCGGGGAAGCGCAGTTTGAAGTTCACAAAAAATATTACAAGCTGACCGAGCATGCCATGACAGAAATTACTCTTGCGGAAATCCGGCATGACATCGATATGACAGATGAATTTTACAGTGCCGAACAGGATTATTATGATGCAAATATGCCGGTATTCAAAAATCTTATCGTCCGTTATCAAAAAATGCTCTATGAATCACAATACCGTCCTTATCTGGAGAAGAAGATCGGACCGGTTGCCTTTAAAAACATTGAGCTGGCCATAAAGTCAATTGATGAAAAGATATTGCCTCTTATGCAGGAAGAAAATGCACTTCAAACCAGATACAATAAACTTCTCGCTTCCGCCAAAATCGACTGGAATGGAGAGGTGTTAAATCTTTCTTTGATGACTCCCCACCTTCGGAGCAATAATCGAAATATTCGCATACAGGCATGGCAGAAATATTCTGATTTCTTTGTTCAAAACCAGGAGGAATTTGACGATATCTATGACCGTCTGGTTAAAAATCGTACAGCCCAGGCACAAAAGCTGGACTATGAGAATTATCTTACGCTTGGATATTTCCGAATGAACCGTAACTGCTATGGGCGCGGAGATATTCAGGAATTCCGTAAACAGGTAAAACAAGAACTGGTTCCATTCGCAGAAAAGCTGCAGGAAAGACGCAGGCAGCGTCTTGGGTTGGATTCCCTGCACTACTATGATGAGAATGTTTATTCCATAACCGGAAATGCTGCACCGGCCAAAACACCGAAAGAGATTCTTGCTGCCGGTCAAAAGATGTACAATGAACTCTCTCCGGAAACAGGTGCCTTCATGAATTTTATGTGTGAGAATGGGCTTTTTGATGTTCTGGGAAGAAAGACAAAGAAAACCGGCGGATACATGACTTATCTTCCGGATTACAAATCTCCGTTCATTTTTGCGAATTTCAACGGAACCAGCGGGGATGCCGATGTTATCACCCACGAATGCGGTCATGCATTCCAGGGCTGGCTGGTTGCAGATGACCCTATTCGCGAACATGCAGATATTACCATGGAGACTGCCGAGACTCATTCCATGTCCATGGAATTTTTCACTGAACCCTGGATGAACCTCATCTTTGGTGATCGCGCAAAGGACTATACCGATATGCATTTTGAGGATTCCATCCTCTTTATTCCCTATGGCACGATGGTAGATGAATTTCAGGATATCTGTTATGACAACCCCGGCTTAACTCCAAAACAACGAAATGCTGCATGGCGGGACCTGGAAAGGCAGTACAAACCACACTTAAATTATAAAGGAAACTCTTATTATGAAAACGGCGGTTTCTGGCAGAACAAACACCATATCTATGACAGCCCACTTTACTATATCGATTACTGCATCGCCGGTGTGAATGCCTTGCAGTACAAGGCCTGGATGGATCAAGACTATAAGGCAGCCTGGGCAAGTTACCTGAAGCTCTGCCGTCTGTCCGCTTCTGACTTCTTCACAAACCTTGTGGGAGAGGCCGGACTTATCAACCCGTTTGAAGATGGATGTCTGAAATATATTGTAAAAAAACTGGATGTCTGATAAAACAAACAGATGTGCCTTGCGCGGCTGCAAAAACCGCTTTAAGGCACATCTGTCCTTCTTTTAGAACCTATCCTCCGCCTTTACTTTTACTTCTAAAGGTCTCTGTTTTGTAAGAAAAACGCTTCTCTCATCCGGCTGGCTGCCTCCCGCATATATTATGGTGTCCGTTTTCTCCCACTCCCGCCTTCCTTCTTCATTGACAATTTGAAAATACTTTGTTTTTATATTTAGAAAAACAGCTTTTGTCTCTCCTTTTTTTAACGCTATTCGTTTAAACTGTACCAGACTGTAATTTGGTACTGCTAAAGAATTCCCTGTCAGCTTCACATATATCTGTACAATTTCATCGCAATCGTACCCGGAGATATTTGTCACATTTACCCCTGCACATATAGTTTTTCTTTCATCCCATTTCCCTTTTTCCACCTGTAAATCTTTGTATATGAATTTCCCGTAACTCAAGCCATACCCAAATGGATAAAGGGCCGCATGCTCCATAAATCTATATGTTCTGTTTTTCATACTATAATCTTCAAAATCCGGGAGTTCCTCATCAGAATGGTAAAAAGTGACCGGAAGCTTCCCTGAAGGAACCACATTTCCAAATAATATATTTGCCACTGCAATTCCACCCATCTGACCCGGATACCATGTCTGCAAAATGGCACTTCCATATTCTTCAGCATATGTCAAATTCATGGAACTTCCCGTACTTATGATAAATATAACCGGTTTCCCGGTTCCACAGACCGCCTCCATGAGATCTTTTTGTGCCTTCGGAAATTCCAGGTCCTTCTTATCTGCACCTGCATAGCTGTTATTCGCATCCCCTTCCTCTCCCTCCAGTCTTGTATCAAGACCGAGGCATAAGAATACTACATCGCTTCTCTCTGCCATAGAGACAGCTTCAGAAATACGATCATTTGTTTCTGCCAGCGCTTCCACATTTTCTCTATATAAATGACTTCCTTCGGAATAATAAATCCGTACTTTTTTTCCAACTTCTCTGCGGATTCCTTCCAAAATAGTATACTTTTCTGTCGCTGTTCCGTTATAATTCCCTTTGAGTATTTCTCTGCTGTCAGCATTGGGGCCAATTACTGCAACAGCATTAAGCCTCTCTTTTTTTAAAGGTAAAATACCATCATTTTTCAAAAGAACCATCGATTCCTCTGCTGCCTTTAGAGCAGCTTTATGGTGTGATGGTGTATCATTGTCTTCATATGATATTCCATCATACTCTGTTTTTGAATCAAACATACCCAGACGCATTCTTGTCATCATTACATGCCGTACTGCCTGATTGATATCTTCTTCTTTCAAAAGCCCTTTATCATATGCCTGCAGAATATGCAGATAAACAGCCCCACAATTTAAATCACATCCACTTCTTAATGCTAAGGCCGCAGATTCCGCAGGGCTTCCCGTCACCATATGATGCATATGAAAATCTTTTATAGCACCACAGTCAGATACGTAATATCCTCGGAAACCCCAGGTATTTCTGAGTAATTCCCGGATCAGCTGATAACTTCCGCACACAGGCTCTCCGTTCAGCCGATTATATCCTCCCATAACCCCTTCTACTTTTGCCTCTTTTATACAAGCTTCAAATGCCGGAAAATAAGTTTCCGTTAAATCCTTCCTGCTCACTATACTGTCAAAAGAATGCCTGCCCTTTTCGGGCCCCGAATGTGCCGCAAAATGTTTTACGCATGCCGCTGATTTAAGTCTTTTTTTATCTCCTTGCAGGCCTTGTATATATGATATCCCCAGTCTCGACGTGAGATAAGGGTCTTCTCCATAAGTTTCATGCCCTCTTCCCCAGCGGGGATCTCTGAAAATATTAATATTCGGGGACCAAAAAGTCAGCCCCTTATATAACCCTCTGTCATTTTTTCTTATCTGCTCGTTATACTTTGCCCTTCCTTCCGTAGCGACTATATCGCCAATAGTTTTCAGAAAATCATCATCAAAACATGCGGCAAGTCCTATGGGCTGAGGGAATACAGTTGCTGCCCCCGCCCTGGCGATTCCGTGAAGGGCTTCATTCCACCAATTATAAAAAGGAATACCCAGACGCTTCACGGAAGGAGAATTGTGTCTTAACTGCGACGCCTTCTCTTCAAGTGTCATCTGATCTATGAGGTCATCTACTCTTTCTTCATCACAAAGTGATTCATCTAAATATCGTCTGTGTTCCAGATCTTTTATCATGCTTACCAACCCTCTGCCTGATGCATAGGCTATATCAGTTATTCCTCTGTCAATTCAAAAATAGCTTCTGTCTCCACAGGAATATTCCCCGGGAGAACATTGATTCCAATTGCTGACCGGCTCGGCGCATTTTCGGCTCCAAACAAATCCACTAAAAGTTGTGAACCACCGTTTGCCACAAACGGCTGCTCATAAAAGTTATTATCGCTTGCCACAAATGTAAGAATTTTTACAGGTTGTTTTACCTTGTTTAAGTCTCCTATCTCCGACTCTAAAACCGAGAGTACATTCAACATCGAATTCCTTGAAATCTCCAGTCCTTCTTCCTTTGTAAAATCTTTACCCAAAACGCCTGTTACCGGTTTATCAATTACAGGTCCACATCCTGAAATATAAACCAGGTTTTTATCAAAACGTTTTGCAGGACTGTAGATTCCCCCTTTCGCTGGCGCCTCCGGAAGTTTAATACCTAATTCTTTCATTTTTTCATAAATGTTACTCATTATTTATATCTCCTTGTGATTTAATAGATTTGCAGAATACCCCTTTTGTCTCTTACCATCTTGTAGTGCAATCTGACCGTCAACAAACACATAGGACAACCCTGTGCTTAATTTTTTTGAGTCTTCAAAAGTCGCATGATCTATGAATTGTTCCGGTGAAAAGACATTAAGATCGGCAAAGTATCCTTCTTTTAGTAATCCTCTATTTTTCAGATTCAGTCTTTTGGCAGGCATGTATGTCATCTTCTTTATCGCCTGTTCAATTGTAAAAATCTTTCTTTTGACGACATATTCTTGAAGAAAGTGAGGAAATGTTCCATACAATCTTGGATGAGGACAATCACTGACTCCATATAATGCGTCAGAAATTAACATCGAATATGGCAGTTTTGCAACTGTATCGACATCTTCCTGTGACATGCTCAGCAGAATAATTCCCACCTTTCCATTCTCTTTTGCGAGAAGATCTGCCATCAGATATGCCGGATCCTTATAGCCTGCTTTTTCTGATGCTTCTTTAAAGTTCAATCCTACGAATCTTTGGTTTTCTTTCGTCAACACGGAGCTTATCAGAATCCTGTCCCAGCCTATTGCAGTCACCATATTGTCCCAGCCCCGATGCTCCTGATACAAGGATGCTGTCAATGCCTGCTTTCCGCTGGCTGTTCCTATTTTAGAAAACGTAAGATTCATATCCTCTTCCATCAGGTCCGGAGGTATCAGACTGATCAAGGTCGTGGACCCGCCGCAATACGGATAAAAATCAACGGTTATATCTGATCCTGCATCCTGAGCTTTTTCAATAAGTTCAATCGCCTGATGAATATTTTTATTCCAGTTCTTTATTCCCGTTGCCTTGAAATGACTGATATTCAAGGCGATATCTGCCGATTTACAGATTTCAATAATTTCTTTCACTGATGAAAGCAGATTATCTCCTTCCCCTCTGATGTGGCAGAAAAGGGGACGTCCATATGGCGCTGCCGCCTGTAAAAGTTCTGTCAGCTCTTCAGCGGACGAGTAGCATTCCGGCTGATACATGATTCCGGACGATATACCTATGCATCCTGCCTCCATTGCATTCTTTATATATTCCCTGGCAATTGCCATTTCCATATCAGAAAAAGGCTTTTTTCCGTAGCCCTTAACCGCTGCCTTCACAGCACCAATGCCCTGATAACATCCTACATGCAGCGGCATACCTCTCTCCTTCAGCATCTTCATATAGGATCCATAACTTTCTATCCAGATGTCACGGGGCGCATTCCCAAGACAAGGCTCAACAAAGCTGCAAACTTCTTCTTTATATCTCTTTGTAGATGGAAAAATTCCTAAACCGCAATTACCTCCTACCACACTGGTCAGGCCCTGAGAAAGTTCCAGGCTTCCAAAATCCTCATCATATAGCGCTGCAAGGTCACAGTGTCTATGAGTATCGATAAACCCAGGTGATACAATCTTACCGTCTGCATCAATATGTATCGCCTCAAGTTCATTGCTGAATCCTTTCGAGCATTTCGACCTGTCTATGATTTTTTCAATGATATTGCCATCAATTAAAATGTCTCCCAAATAGGCTTCACTTCCTGTGCCGTCACATATTTTGGCATTGTGAATAATATGTCTCATATTCCTTTACCTCCAGGCCATATGTCTATACCAACATCCCTCTTGCTTTTACAACTTCTTTTTCCAAACAGTCCCCATAGTCTATATATACTGAATTTTGCATGTTTATTGCAGTGCAGACATGGATGGGTACCAGTATAATCTTATCTCCGACTTTTAAACCTGTCTCTCCCTTTTTGCTTGTAATAATACCATGTTCCTCATTCATTCTGCGCAGCTGAAGATCACTGCTGCCTTCTATTAGTGCATATCCAGGATAGTAATATGGCTCAGTGCCCAAAAGAATATCCATTGGGAAAGTTTTTGTTCCTCCGTCAATAACAGCATATTCTTTACATGGCGTACTGACCACAGTGGCATAATATCTCACTGCAATTTCATCAAAAGAAGCAGCTCCTTCTTTACAGAGCATAAAGTCTTTAAAAATATAAGTTCCGGGCCGTATCTCCGTTACTTTTCCGGTCTTTGCCACTTCCTCTCCCGTTGGGGTGGAGCCGGCACTAATATCTTTAATATCTATTCCTGCTGCCAGTATGCTCTTTGTCAGTTGCTCCATCAACTCACCTTCCTCTTTAGCGGCAATTACCTTATCCAGAGTAGCTTTATCTTTATAAATCAAGCTCTTGAACGTATATACCCCTGTCAGATTCAGATTTGAAAGTTCTGCAATTTCTTTTGCAAGTTCGACTGCCCGTTCTCTCACAACTCCTGTTCTTTTCGCCCCTGTATCCACTTCCATGCGGACCTCCAACAGAACTCCGGCATTTTTTGCTGCTTCATTTAAGGGAACTGCACATTCCATGCTATCCACTGCCAATATTAATCTCCTGACTTTTTTCAACAGTGAAATTGCTCTTCTGATTTTAACTTCTCCAACCAGCGGATATGCTATAAATATATCATCGATCCCACCATCTGCCATAACTTCAGCTTCGGATACTTTGGCACATGTAATTCCATCGGCTCCTGCTGCGATCTGCATCCTGGCAAACAACGGCATTTTGTGTGTTTTTATATGTGGTCTTAATTTGCATCCGTAAAGCGAGGCTGTTTTCTGCATTTTACTCATATTTTGTTTTGTTTTTTCCATATCAATCACAATACACGGAGTTTCCAATTCATTTAACCATTCTTTTTTCATTATGATC
>CAMKHH010000011.1 GCA_946412445.1 uncultured Eubacterium sp. | reverse complement strand
GCGCTCTCGTGTACTATCTTCCGTTTTTAATTATTTCGGGACTTGTTACGGGGGCGGTGATTGGAATTTTGGGCGGAGTGATCATAAAGAGCTTACAGCATCCTTAGCCTTCAAAATTCCTGGTATACTCCACACGGACAGGCCTTGCTCCCGTCAGTTCAAAGCTCCGTTCATCCGGCTGACTGACACCTGTATAAATCTCAAACTGTCTCCCGTCCAGATAACGCTTTCCGTTGTCATCCACCACAGTAAACGCGCGCTTTGCAATTGGAAGCACAACCTCTGTTTCTTCCTGCGACATCAGGTGTATACGCTTAAATGCACAGAGCTGAGGATTCGGCACTGCATGAGCAGAATCCATGCATTTGATGTATACCTGTATGATCTCATCTGTTTCCATATTTCCACAATTCTTCACAACGGCCCGCACACTTGCTCCATGCTCTTCTTCTGCCGCGGCTGCCGCCATTACCCGAACCTCACTGTAAGTCAGACCATATCCGAATGGATACTGTGCTTTTCCCTTCATATAACGATAGGTTCTTCCTTCCATGGAATAGTCCGTGAATTCGGGCAGCTCCTCCAGGCTTTCATAAAAGGTAACAGGAAGTTTTCCGGAGGGAGATACCTCTCCGAAAAGTATCTCTGCCGCCGCCCTTCCTCCCCGGGCTCCCGGATACCACAACCCCAGAATACCGTTAAAGTGCTCCGCAGCATAGCTCATATCGATATCACTTCCGGCCATCAGGCAGAGGATCACCGGCTTACCTACCGCAGTAATAGCCTGCATTAATTTTCTCTGGGCTTCCGGCAGCATAAGGTCCTGTTTGTCTCCCGATGCATAATCGTTTCCGGTATCCCCCTCTTCACCCTCCAGAGTCTCATCCAGACCCAGGCACAGAATCACAACATCACTGTTTTCAGCTGCAATCTGAGCCTCGGAAAGACGGTCATTCTCCACGGCCAGCCCCTCTGTCCTGGACTTAGACAGCGCACAGCCTTCTGAATAATACACTCTTACATCCTCTCCGACATACCTCTGGATTCCTTCCAGAACCGTGATATACTCAGACGATGTTCCATAATAATTTCCAATCAGTGCCGCTCTGCTGTTTGCATTCGGTCCGATAACGGCGATGGAATTTAAGGCTTCTTTCTTCAGTGGCAGTATCCCATCATTTTTCAGTAAAACCATGCTTTCCAGCGCAGTTTTATGTGAAAGTTCGAGATGCTCCTTGCATTCCACACGCTCATATCCAATCCCGTCAAATTCACTTCCATCAAACAATCCCAGCAGAAAGCGGGTGGTAAAAAGCCTGACTGCGGATTCTGTAATTTGATCTTCTGTTACCAGACCCTCCTTATATGCACCTAAAATATGCAGATACGTGTTTCCACAATTTAAATCACAGCCTGCATCCAGAGCCATGGCCGCAGATTCTCTGGCGGTTGAGGTAACCATATGATGCATGTGAAAGTCCGCAATTGCCCAGCAGTCCGATACAAAATGCCCCTGGAATCCCCATGCTTTACGCAGTATTTCCTGAATCAAAGTTTTGCTTCCACAGCAAGGCTCTCCGTTGGTGCGGTTATAAGCTCCCATAACAGATTCCACCTGGGCTTCCTTTACCAATGCCTCAAACGCCGGCAGATAGGTTTCCTCCATATCCTTCTTAGTTGCCTCGGCATTAAATTCATGGCGGATTGCTTCCGGCCCGGAATGAACCGCATAATGCTTTGCACAGGCTGCTGCTTTCATCGTCTCTCCATCGCCCTGCAGACCTTCTACAAAGGCCACGCCCATGCGGCTGGTCAGATAAGGATCTTCTCCATAGGTCTCATGTCCCCTGCCCCATCTGGGATCCCGGAATATATTTACATTCGGAGACCAGAAGGTCAGACCTTTATAGATGTCCCTGTCTTCATGAGCCGCATAGGTATTGTATTTTGCACGTCCCTCATCTGCGATGGCATCGGCCACCTCCTTTAAAAGCTCCGGATCAAAGGTTGCACCCATACCAATTGCCTGAGGAAAGCTGGTCGCAACCCCTGCTCTGGCAACACCATGCAGCGCTTCATTCCACCAGTTGTAAGCGGGTACATCGAGTCTTTGAATTGCCGGTGCATCATATCTTAACTGGCTGGCCTTCTCTTCTAAAGTCATCTTAGATACCAGCTCTTTGGCACGCTTTCTTGCTTCTTTTCTGTCCATACGAATCCTCCAGGCATAATATGATAATTTGTTGCCCTGTAACGAAAATAAGAACTTTTACAGGCCACTTACTAAGCTATACTATAGCAAGCTTTATGCTTTCTGGCTTTACAATAATTGCTTTTTATCTGGCAAATATTGCGCTATGGTAACAAATTTATAGAATGTGGACACTTTATTTTATTGTTAAAGTAAATCCCGAGATGTTAGTATAAGGGCATCAAAAACATTTTCATATATCAGGAGGGAAATTGTATGAGAAGAAATGCTGCAAAACAAATGATGGCCTTTTCCATGGCGGCTCTTATGACCGCATCGCTTGCTGCATGCGGGGGAGATGGTGGTGCAGGCGACGGTAACTCCAAAACAGCTGATAACGGTGGGGAGGAAATCCTATACTGGAATATAGGCACCGAATCCCCGGACAAGGATGTGATTGCAAAAGCAGTTGATGCATTTAATTCGGGAACAAAGACTGGATATGCAACAACCATAGTCCCTACGCAGAACGATACATACAAAGAAAAACTGGTTGTAGCGATGAGCTCCGGAGAATGCCCGGATATGTACTCAAGCTGGTCCGGCGGCCCCATGTTTGAATACATCGATTCAGGCTTCGCTCAGCCGATTGACGATCTTTTCAATGCCTCTGACATGAAAGAAAAACTGATGGATGCGGCAGTTGCGCAGGCTACCTATAACGGGCACATGTATGCGGTTCCTTATCAGAATGTATCCATTTCGGGTGTTTTTTACAATAAAGAAATGTTTGAAAAGTATGGTTTAAAAGAACCTGAGACACTTTCGGAGCTTGAAAGTATCTGTGCAACATTAAAGGAAAACAACATTACTCCTTTTGCACTGGCAAATGGTTCAAAATGGACAGGTTCCATGTATTTTATGAATCTGGCAGCACGTTACGGCGGCCTGGAACCATTTCAAAACGCAGTAGCGGGTGAGGGTAAATTTACAGACGAGTGTTTTATTAAGGCCGGTGAGAAAATTCAGGAATGGGTGAATGCGGGATATTTTCCGGAAGGAGTCAATTCCCTGAGTGAGGATGACGGGCAGGCAAAGCAATTAATGTATCAGGAAACTGCGGGTATGCTGCTGTGCGGTTCCTGGTATACAGGTACCTTTTCGACGGATAGTGAAGAATTCTATCAGAAGATTGGATGGTTTCCATTTCCTGCAATCGAAGGCTCTGATGCAGACCCTACGATTCAGATTGGAACAGTGGGCGACCAGTTTATCTCCTTTAATTGTACCGGGGATAAGCTTGCAGCAGCATTTGCATGTGCCGAGGCTCACCTTTCAGACGATGTAATCGATTTTGAAATTAAGAATGGTAAAATTCCTCCAATTAAAGGGGTGGAGGAAAAGCTGACAGACCCACTGACAAAGGAAATTGCAAAAGCTGCAACCAACGCTCCGGCAATCCAGCTATGGTATGACCAATACCTTCCTCCGGCAGTTGCAACCGCTCACCTCGATGGACTACAGGAGGTCTTTGGTCTGACAAAAACTCCGCAACAGGCGCAGGAGTCCATGCAGTCTGCAATGGATGAATACCTCAGCACCAAATCAGAATAAAAGACAAAACCCAGGAGGACTCCAATATGAAAGCAAAAAACATTTCTCTGTCAGCGGCACGGCAAAGAAATACAAGAAAAGTAGCAGCTCTCTTCCTGACACCGGTAACTATTTTAATGGTGGTATTTATCTTTTATCCGATTGTGGATACTTTCATAACAAGTGGTTATCAGTGGAATGGAATTTCTGCGGTAAAGAAATTCACGGGTCTTGCAAACTGGAAAAAGCTGCTTTCAGACAGCAGCTTCTGGATTGCATTTAAGAATAATGTAATTATCATGATTCTGTCAATCTGCATCCAGATTCCGATTGGCCTGGCGCTTGCGACCTTTCTTGATTTCGGCGGGAAAAAGCTGAACGTTTTTAAAGTCATCTGGTTTATACCTTTACTGATGTCCTCCGTTGCCATCGGATTCTTGTTCACCTACGCACTGGCTACGAACGGTGGTCTGATCAGTACATTTTCCGGATGGCTGGGCGGAGGAAATATCGACCTCCTTGGAAATCCGAAAACAGCGCTCTTTACAGTGATTCTGGTGATCTGCTGGCAGTTCACACCTTTTTACATGGTCTATTGTCTGGCTGCATTTACCAATATTCCTTATGATGTATTTGAAGCAGCACGAATCGATGGCGCGACCAGGGGGCAATACTTTTGGAAAATAGCATTTCCCCTTTTAGTTCCATCCCTAAAGAGTGCATCCATTCTTTCCATGGTTGGATCTTTAAAATACTTTGATCTGATTTATGTTATGACAGGCGGAGGCCCCGGTACCTCAACAGAATTGATGGCAACCTATATGTATAAGCAGTCCTTTAAAACCTTCAATATGGGGTACGGCTCCACGGTCGCAGGCGGGATGTTTCTCCTGATTACTATGGTATCTCTCATCACTATGAAATTACTGAACCACAAGAAGGAGGACTAAGCGATGGACCGTTATTCAAAGAGTAAAGGAAAAAGCATCTTTTCGTGGGGCATTGCATTTATCCTGGCAATTTTCTGGCTGATTATATCATTTCTGCCCTTTGTATTTATGGTGTTAAACTCCTTTAAAGAAAAATTTGAGATGCTGACAAAAGGTATCTTCCGGCTGCCTGAAAAACTAAATTGGTCAAACTACACGGAAGTCTTGAGCGGCGGATTTGGAAACTATTTTAAAAACAGTGTCATTGTACTTGTGATTTCATTGGTCTTACTTCTGTTCATCGCTGCCTGTGCATCCTATCCACTGGCAAGATTTAAATTTAAGCTGGCACAGCCCATCTATGCACTGATTGTGGCATGTATGTCCATCCCGGTACATATTACTCTGATTCCTGTATTTAATATGGCAAAAACCACAGGACTTTATGACAGTATCTGGGTCTTGATTGGCCCCTATATCGCATTTGCAGTTCCAATTTCAGTCTTCATCCTTACAAGCTTTATGAAAGAGATTCCAAGAGAAATTGAAGAATCCGCTGAAATTGACGGCTGCGGCAAGGTTCAGATGTTCTTTTCACTGATTCTGCCCCTTTCAAAACCCGGACTTGCAACCCTGGCAATCTATAATGGAGTGAATATGTGGAACGAGTTTTCATTTGCATACACGCTGACACAATCTGCGCAAAACCGAACCCTGCCCCTGGCAATATGGGAATTCCAAGGTCAGTACTCCATGAATACGCCGATGATTATGGCTGTCCTGACACTGACACTACTCCCAATGATTATCATGTTTATCATCTTCCAGGATAAGCTTGTAAAAGGTATGACTGCCGGAGCGGTAAAGGGCTGAACTGAAAAAATGCTGCTGTTCTGTCTAAAAGGATGGCAGCTTTCCTTGCATATTTTGGTATTGGAAATGGGGGGCTATATGAAAAAATGGATGAAACAGATCAGTCGGTGGCGGTTTGATAAAAAGATGCAGTTACTGGTAACGGCCTCCATCGTGCTGACAACATTGATTTTGCTTTTGGTATCTACCCTATCGACTGTAAACTCCATGAAAAGGCAGTCAATTGTACTGCTCCAGGCACAGAACAGTACTACATCGGAAAACTTTCGTAACTCTCTGGAAAATTATAAGGCTCTGGCAGTGGCTGCGGTATTGGATTCCTCTATACAGCAGTTTTTAAAATGTGCAAAAACAGATACCAGCGACTATGCACGCTACATGGACAGCGCAAACAATATGCTGGCAAGCATCGTAAATATGCATTCTGATCTCAACTTTATTGCTGTTGTGGGGAATCACGGCAATTACCTCTATAAAGGAGCACAGGCTATCTACAACAGCCGGTTTCTTCAGACCTACAGTCTGGATTCCAAACAATGCAAAACAGTGAATTCCAGCTCCATTAAGATGAGCTATAACAATCTATATTATGATGGGAAGTTTTTCTCCCTGAATATCTACTTTCCGATTTATGATACCAGCCACATCAAGGGGGAGTTGGGATTACTCTGTATGAACTTTACAGATCCGAGCCTGCAGCAGATTCTGGAGTATAACAATTCCGCCAACTCAGATACCATTATGATTGATACAGACGGTATGGTAATATCCGCCCGGGAGACAGAAAAGATAGGCACAACAATTGATTTCATCACCTCCATACACGCAGAATCCGGTTATTTTACAAAAGGCGGAAGACTATATCTATACCAAAAGGTAGGCGACTGGAAATTCTACGTGGTCAGCAGCGTCCCTGTTATGGAGCTCTACAAAGGAAGTATAAGAACCATCTTTTTTATGAGCTTTATTATGCTTTTTCTGGTTGTTATAAGTGCCCTTATCGTAAAACGAATTATTAAAATGGTATACCGTCCGCTTGATAAAGTGGTTCGTAAAATGGATAGCGTGGCCTCCGGTTCTTTGAATACCCGTATTAATGTGGAACATATGGGAGAGGACTTCATTAAGCTGGCTCGGGGCTTTAATTCTATGATGGAAGAAATCCAGGTACTCATGGAGCAGGTAAAGCTTGAGCAGCATCAGATGGAACAAATCCGGTTTAATGCTCTGCAATCTCAGATTCAGCCTCATTTTCTCTATAATACTCTGGATTGTATTCACTGGCAGGCCATGGCAGACGGGAACAAGGAGATATCGATTCTGGTTAAAGCTCTTGCAAAATATTATAGGATCTGTCTCAGTGACGGACACGATATTATCCCTTTGAAAACAGAGCTTGAACACATAAGAAATTATCTGATTATCCAGAATATGAGATATGATAATATTATAAACAGTGAGTTCCGGGTGGATGATGACGTTTCAGACGTTATGGTTCCGAAGCTTACGCTTCAGCCGCTGGTAGAAAATTCTATCTATCACGGAATGAAGGTAAAAGAGGGGAAGGCAGGAAGCATATTTATTCATGCAAGGCGAATTGGAGACAAGGTACGGATTACTTTGGCTGATACCGGTACAGGCATGAGTGAACAGCAGATTCATGATATGAATGCGCAGATTTCCCAGTATGAGGAATCCTTCGGATATGGTGTACGGAATGTAAATAAAAGAATTCAGCTACTTTACGGGGAAGCGTATGGGTTACATTATCTGAGAAATATGTATGAGGGTGTAACGGTGGAAATCCGCCTCCCTTTTGTCACAGAAGTAAAAACTGTATATGGAAGGGATGGAGATGACACATGTATAAGGTTCTGATTGTAGATGATGAAAAGATGATTCGGATGGGGATGAAAAAGGGCATTGCCTGGGAAAATCTCGAAATCGATGCAGTCTATACAGCGGCTTCCGGTCAAGAGGCTTTAACGATCTTAAGAGAGCAGCGCCCCGAAATCATGATTACAGATATCCAGATGACGGAAATGACCGGGCTGGAATTGATTGAGGAGTCCAGAAAACAGGTGCCGGGACTCCGTGTCATCGTGTTAACCGGATTTGATAATTTTGAATATGCCAGGCAAAGCCTCCGACTCCAGGTGCAGGATTTTTTCCTGAAGCCCATCGAGGAGAAAGATCTGGAACAATCCGTAAAAAAACAAATAGACTATCTGGAATACATAAAAAATAAGGAGAGAAATAAAAAATTGCTGGAAAGAACACAGGGCTCCGCACAGCAAAACAGACTGGAACATTGCATGCGGCATCTGATACACAGCAAAAAGGAAAAGGCGGTATGCTTAGATCTTCTGGATGAAACTTATCATTTCGATATAAACCAGCAGATACGGCTGGCTCTCATCGTTCCTGCTCTCTATATGGACCAGCAGCCCGCAGAGGAAAACTTTCGTACCATGTCCGTAAAAAACATATGTATGGGTATGGTTGATTCACGGGAAATGGGAATTACCTTTACGGATAACGAGGGCATTATCGCCATTGTCTTCTTTGAAAATGAAGATGGGGAAAGTGTGATGGAAAAAGTCCAGCAGCTTTCTGACATTTTGAAGGATGAATTTGACACGAAACCAAAGCTGGTTGTCGGGGGGCCTGTTCATGGATTTGAGAATCTGGAGATTTCATACAATGATGCTAAATATCTTCTGGACAATGAAAAAGAAAATATCCACGATATTGTTCAAAGCTTTGGCTCGGAGAGCAAGGGGAAGCTTTTCCTCGACATCTACGCCGAGCTGAAAAATATCATGTGTGCAAACATAGGAAATACGGATTATGTCCTAAAGGTTTTTGACACCTTTGTAAAGGCCACAGAATCGTACAACCTTTCAAAGGCTATGACACGGAGATGTTGCTTTGAACTTGCCTCTTGCCTGTATTTTTCGTACATAGAAAATTCCGGTGAAGCGGAAGCCGGACAACTGGATTCCCTGTCAAAGGGGCTCATTTTTGCCGGGAAGGAAGAGTCCTGTGAAGTAAGTCGCATGTACATCGAAAAGCTTCTCGGAGAAGACAAAAATGCTCATGAAATCGTAACAAAAGCAAAGCACTACATAGACATACATCTGACAGAGAATCTGTCCGTATCTGATGTTGCTGCTTTTTTATATATTACACCGAATTATTTTTCCAGATTATTCAAACGGGTAATGAAAGAGGGCTGTAATGAATATATAGTAAGAAAAAGAATTGAAACAGCCAAATCTCTTTTGGAAACCACCAGCATAAAGACAGGAAAAATTGCCATGATGGTCGGATACCGGGATACCAACTATTTTTCACTGGCCTTCAAAAAACACACGGGAAAGTCTCCTACAAAATACAGAGAAGATATGCAAAAGCCCTGAAAATAACGCATATTTTTTGGGATAAACTCATATCATTTATAGAGAATGCAAAAGGAGTGTACCGTCTATGAGTTCAAAAACTAAAATTGTCGTACTACATATGAAGGAAGTGATCTATACTGCGATCTTTCTTCTGCTGGCTGTTGTAGCCATTATCCTGCTTTTTGTGATGTTTGGCGGTAAGGAATCCCAGGATAAGACCGCATCATCCCAGGCTTCAGTCACCGAAACCCAATATACGCCAGGTATCTATACGGCTTCCATCGAGCTTAATGGCAACTCATTCGACGTACAGGTGACCGTAGATAAGGATCACATCAATTCTATAGAGTTGATAAACTTAAGTGAAGTTACTACTGCCATGTATCCTTTGATGGAGCCGACCCTGGAAGATATTGCAAGTCAGATTTATACGACTCAATCTACGGAAAATATCACCTATTCCGACGACAATAAATATACCTCCATGCTGCTTTTGGAGGCTGTAAAATCAGCTCTGACAAAAGCTGAGGCAGTAGCAGAATAACTTACAAGCAAGACATATGCAAAAAAGGAGCAGAGACAGATATACGCATATTGTATATCTGCCCCTGCCTGTTTCATATCCTGTAATGCTCTGTTAATTTTTGAAAAGCGTCCAGGGATTTTTCAATTGTTTCATATGGAATGCAGTATGCAAGCCTTACGTAGCCGGGACATCCAAAAGATCTGGTGGAAACCATGATGAGATTATGTTTTTTCCCTTCCATAACGAACGCCTCCTCGTCTTCTTCCGGAGATTTCAGAAGCAGATAAAACGCCCCCTCAGGCTTCACGCAGGAGAATCCCATCGCCCGCAGGCTGTTATAAAGCAACATCCGGTTTCTGTTATAGATTTCAATATCTACCTTTTCCTCAAGGCAGTCCTTTGCAACGAGCTGGAATAGCGAAGGTGCATTCACATATCCCAGAGCACGGTTGCTTACAATCACCCCATTCTCAACCTGATCATAGTCCTCCATGTCCGGAGATATGGCCATATATCCGATTCTTTCTCCCGGAAGAGAAAGTGATTTACTAAAGGAATAGCATACGATGCAGTTCCTGATATACTTCGGCATATAGGGAACCTCCCGGCCATCATATACCAGTTCACGGTATGGTTCATCTGAAACAACACAGATGGAATGACCGATGCGTACTTCCGCTTTTCGTATAATTTGATTTAATTCTTCTAAGGCTTCAGA
The DNA here is from genome assembly GCA_946412445.1 of uncultured Eubacterium sp. Lineage (GTDB taxonomy): Bacteria > Bacillota > Clostridia > Lachnospirales > Lachnospiraceae > Novisyntrophococcus. The sequence continues at coordinate 688 of CAMKHH010000011.1, read as the reverse complement.
GGTATATACAACACCAGACGGGTTATTGGGGTTATTCAGGAGAATCACTTTTGTTCTTTCATTTATATAGTCATCAAGAACCTCCAGGTTTAACTGAAAATCGGGTATATGAGCAGGAATTACCACAAGCTTCCCATAATAGTTCATCACATAGCTCCGATACTCGCCGAAGAACGGTGCAAAACAGATTACCTCATCTTCGGGGTTTAACAGCGCGCTGAAGATGCAGTTCAGTCCTCCGGCCGCTCCAACTGTCATAATGATATTATTCATGCTGTAATTCATGTCAAAACGTCTGTTCAAAGATTCAGCTACTGCACTTCTGACCTCATCATATCCGGCATTCTTCATATATCCATGCAGATATCCCGGCTTCTCTTCATCTAACAGTTTTATAATGCTTTTCTTTACTATCGGCGGCGTCTGGGCGAACGGATTTCCCAGGCTGTAATCGTATACATTCTCTTCTCCAACCTTCCGGGCAAGCTCTTTTCCCTCTTCGAAAAGCTTACGGATCACAGAGCCGCCATCTATTAATGTCTGTGTTTTATCAGATACCTTCATATTGCCTCCCATTCGATTGACCATTCAAGTATGTCTTGTATAGTTTATCAATTTAGGTCTTAGAATGCAATACATATTTAAGATAAGCTGCATATTATAATAAAAAATGTATGTTGGTATAGCA
>CAMKHH010000010.1 GCA_946412445.1 uncultured Eubacterium sp. | reverse complement strand
GAAAGATTGCAAAAACAGGAGGAGCGGATTTAGCTGCTGAGATTATTCAGCAGGGATTCGGGCTTGTAGAAAAGGAGGTGAACAAACATGAGGGCCTTTGACGAAGAAAAAACAAGGGTGGATGAAGTAGATCGAAGCATCTATGATATCAAGGATGAAGTGCACCCTTCCTTTGAGGTACAGTCAGGTCTTACGGAAGAGATTGTCAGAAAGATTTTCGATGAGAAGCACGACCCTGCCTGGATGCGTGTTTTCCGGATGAAATCACTGCAGCTATACAATCGTATTCCGGTGCCCAACTGGGGGCCTTCTCTGGACGATCTGCATCTGGAGGATATCGTCACCTATGTCCGCCCGGATACCACCATGCGTGGGAAATGGTCCGAGGTTCCTGAGGATATCAAGAATACCTTTGAACGGCTTGGTATTCCGGAAGCGGAACGAAAATCCCTGGCAGGTGTGGGGGCCCAATACGATTCTGAGGTTGTTTATCATAATATCTCCGCTGCCGCTGCGGCCCAGGGAGTTATTTACACGGATATGGAAAGTGCCCTGACCGGTCCTTATGAAGATATGGTCAGAAAGCATTTTATGAAGCTGGTTCCCCCAAAAGATCATAAATTCGCCGCACTTCACGGAGCCGTCTGGTCCGGTGGTTCCTTTGTTTACGTCCCGCCCGGTGTGTCTGTGGAGATTCCTCTTCAATCTTACTTCAGATTAAATGCTCCGGGCGCTGGCCAGTTTGAACACACCCTCATTATTGTGGACAAAGGTGCATACCTTCATTTTATAGAAGGGTGCTCTGCACCAAAATATAGTGTAAACAATCTCCATGCCGGCTGCGTTGAGCTTTATGTGGGAGAGGATGCAAGACTTCGTTATTCTACGATTGAAAACTGGTCTAAAAATATGTATAACTTAAATACGAAACGTGCACGGGTAGAGAAGGGCGGTACCATCGAATGGGTATCCGGTTCCTTTGGTTCTCATATTTCCTATCTTTATCCCATGAGTATATTAAAGGGTGAACGAAGCCGTATGGAATTCACCGGAATTACTTTTGCAGGCGGAGGTCAAAACCTGGACACAGGTGCCAAAGTAGTCCACGCAGCCCCTCACACCACTTCTCATATATCTACCAAATCCATTTCAAGAGATGGCGGTGTGTCCACCTTCCGAAGCCTGGTTAAGGTTGCACCGGAAGCCTCCGGCAGTAAGTCGGCAGTCGCCTGTGAATCCCTGATGCTGGATGACCAGTCCAGATCGGATACCATACCGGTTATGGATATCCAATGTGACGAAGCAGATGTGGGCCATGAAGCCAAAATCGGCCGGATCAGTGAGCAGGCCGTATTCTATCTGATGAGCCGCGGACTTTCTGAAGATGATGCCAGAGCTTTCATCGTAGGCGGCTTCGCAGAACCGATTGCCAAAGAGCTTCCGCTGGAATACGCAGTCGAGATGAACAATCTGATTCACCTGGAGATGAAAGGCAGCATAGGCTGAAAGGAGGTATGAAATATGACAGACAGAATCAATGTCCTGCCTGTCCCCACCTGGAACCATCTGGGTGTCAATTGGGCAGGAAAAGAATTCTCTCTTGTAGGTACACAGAAAAAAGAATTTCCGGAAGAAAACTTATTACTTTCCCCTCTGCCTTCCAAGATTGAGAGAATAGAGAAATTTCCGGAAGAACTTGTGCATGGGGAAAGCGGCATAGGGAAGGTTTATGACGACTATGTAACAGAGCATGCAAATGTTTCCTGCTTTCTGAAAGTGAAGGAAAGCGTGGAGCAGCCTATAAGGATGAAAGTATCTGTTTCTTCAGCTTCAGATACGGTTATCGGAAGCTATGGAATCTATGCAGAGGGCGGAAGCCATGTCACACTTATGCAGGAAATCGTATCTGATGGACAGGTTTTCGGATCTGCGGCAGAGCTTACCAGGATTTACGCAAAAAAAGGTGCCCGGGTTAAACTGATTCAGATTCAGAATTTAAACAGAACCTCCAAAAGCTGGAATGGCGTTGCCATCTATGCAGAGGATGGAGCCCGGGTAGAGATTATACGCGCTGTCTTAGGCGGCTCCTGTGCAGCTTTAGGTTCAAGGGCCAGCCTGGACGGAAAAGAAAGCAGCTATCAGTTAGATACGATCTATTTCGGAGACCAGACTCAGATTTTTGATTTTAACGATATAGCGGATCACTATGGAAAGTCAACGCGATGTGACATGTATACCGCAGGTGTTCTCGCCGGGAAGAGCAGTAAAGTTCTGCGTGGAACCATTGATTTCAAAAGAGGTGCTGTATATGCGGCAGGCCATGAAACCGAAGAGGTTCTGATGCTTGGAAAGAGCGTAAGAAACCGTACGGTTCCACTTATCCTCTGTGGAGAAGAACAGGTGGAGGGCCAGCATGCGGCAACCATTGGGCGTCTGGATGAGACTCAGATTTATTATTTATGCTCCAGAGGCTTAAGCCCCGCGGAAGCACGGATGCTTTTAGTCGAAGGCAGATTTTCACCTGTCCTGGACCAGATTCCTGATGAAGCCTTAAGAGAAGAGCTGTCCCTGCAGATTGAAAGGAGGCTTAGGGAAAATGCCCCAAAATCAAATGCTTCATGATTTTCCTGTCCTTGCTGTGCCTGAAAATGGGAAAAGGCTGATTTATCTGGATAATGCAGCAACAACGCAGCGTCCCCGCCAGGTTCTTAATGCCATCTCTTCCTATTATGAGAAAGACAATGCCAATCCCTACCGTGGAGTTTATGAGCTGGCGGCCAGAGCCACAGAAGTACATGAACGTGCCAGAGCTTCTGTGGCAGAATTCCTCCATGCCAAACCGGAAGAGGTCATCTTTACACAGAATACAACAGAGTCTCTTAATCTGGTGGCTTATAGTTATGGAATAGAATTTATAAAAGAAGGCGATGAAATTGCCCTGTCCGTAGCTGAACATCACAGTAACCTGGTGCCCTGGCAAAGGGTTGCACAAGCAAAAGGTGCCGTTCTGCGCTACCTTTATCCTGACAAATCAGGCCATCTGACAGAGGAAGAGATTACACAAAAAATCGGACCTAAAACCCGTCTGGTAGCCATTGCCCATGTTTCTAATGTACTGGGACTTGAAGCTCCCATTACGAATATTGTGCAGCAAGCCAGAAAAGCAGGCGCCGTGATTGTTTTAGACTGCGCCCAAAGCATTCCGCACATGCCTGTTGATGTCAAAGCACTGGACGTTGACTTTGCTGCATTTTCTGGTCACAAGCTCTATGGTCCCATGGGCATCGGCGTTTTATATGGAAAAAAAGAATTACTGGAGAAAATGCCTCCTTTCTTAAGCGGAGGTGACATGATTCAAAGTGTCCATGAGCAAAGTGTCACCTTTGGTGAAGTTCCACGTAAATTTGAAGCGGGAACCAGAAATGTAGGCGGCGAAGTCGGTTTGGAAGCGGCCATCAACTATATTTCCTCCATCGGTTATAGCAGTATCATGAATCATGAAAAAGATTTGATGGAATATGCATGTAAAAATCTAAATGAAATTCCTTACGTAACGATTTATGGTGAACCTACTGCAAAATCCCGTCACGGAGTCATTTCCTTTAATGTAAATGACGTTCATCCGCATGACACAGCTTCTATCCTGGATGCCGAAGGAGTCGCTGTGCGTGCAGGCCATCATTGCGCACAGCCTTTGATGGATTTTTTGAAAATCACAGCCTGCTGCCGCGCCAGCTTTGCAATTTATAATACGAGAGAAGATATAGATGCCCTGGTTTCCGGAATCAAAAATGTAAGGAGGTGGATGGGTCTTGGAACTTAAACAGCTATATAATCAGATTATTGTAGAAAACAGCCGTGCTCAGTGGAACCGGCATAAAGTGGATCATCATACCGTCAGCCTGGAAGGCGTAAATCCCAGCTGCGGAGACGATATCGTTCTGGAGCTGCGGGTTGTTGACGGAGTCATAGAAGATGCCGGATTTGTGGGAGATGGATGTGCCATTTCCCAGGCTTCCGCTTCCATCATGATAGATTTAATCAAAGGAAAGACGGTAGAAGAGGCAAAAAAACTCATGAATCTCTTTTTCGCCATGATTAAAGGTGAAATTACGGATGAGACACAGATTGACGAGCTGGAGGAAGCCACTGCTTTGCAGGGTATCTCCCATATGCCGGCCAGGGTAAAGTGTGCAGTGCTGGCCTGGCATACTTTGGAAGAGGCACTGGAGTAAGTTTATCGAACTTTTGTTCGATTTTTATTGCATTTTCTTTTTTTATATGTTATCATCTGATAAGAACATACATTCGAGGTTTCGCATATGAAAATTTTATCAGATGAACTATCTTTGCAGGAAAAACTGAATATTCTCGCAGACGCCGCAAAGTATGATGTGGCCTGTACCTCCAGCGGAGTAGACCGCAGGGGACAGAAAGGAAGCCTGGGCAATTCCTGTGCGGCAGGAATCTGCCATAGCTTTGCCTCAGATGGAAGATGTATCTCACTTTTAAAGATTCTGCAGAGTAATGAGTGTGTTTATGACTGCAAATACTGTCTGAACCGCTCCAGTAATGATCGCGTGCGGGCTACCTTCAAGCCGGAGGAAATCTGCCAGCTGGTAATAGAGTTCTATCGGCGGAATTACATCGAAGGTCTGTTCTTAAGCTCCGGTGTGTGTAAAAATCCCACCTATACCATGGAATTAATGTACCGCACCCTTTATCTTTTGCGTAACCAATATCATTTCAATGGTTATATCCATGTAAAAGCAATTCCAAATGCTCCCGAAGAGCTTTTGGAACAGGTGGGATATCTGGCCGACCGCATGAGTATCAATCTGGAGCTTCCTACTGCGGAAGGATTGAAAGAACTGGCACCTCATAAAACGCAGACAGCCATATTAAAACCCATGGGGCAGATACAGCATCGAATCGCCGATTATCGTCTCTCCATTGGAAAAGACTCCCGTATGGAGCGCAGCAGCGGAAACCGTTATCTTTCCGGCAGCATCTTTGATAGCTCCCCAAAATATATCAGAGAAAATCATCAGTACCCCCAGGTGAGCACTTTCAATCCCCTCTCAGCAGAGAAGCCGGCCCCTTTTGTACCGGCCGGGCAAAGTACACAGATGATTATCGGTGCCACAGGAGAGAATGATTATCAGCTTCTGACTACTTCTCAGCAGCTATATCAGCAATACGACTTGAAAAGAGTTTTTTACTCCGCTTATGTTCCATTGAACGAAGATTCAACTCTCCCGCCGCTTGACACTCCCCCTCCTCTTTTACGGGAACACCGCTTGTACCAGGCCGATTGGCTGCTGCGTTATTATGGATTTCACGCCGAGGAGCTGCTCAGCATGGACCGTCCGAATTTTAATGTCCTCCTGGATCCCAAGTGTGACTGGGCACTGCGTCATCTGGAACAGTTCCCGGTGGAAATTAACCGGGCTGACTACGCTGCCCTTCTGAAAGTCCCCGGGATAGGTACCAAATCAGCAATGCGGATTGTCAAGAGCCGGCGCACCGGAGTTCTTACCTTTGATTCTTTAAAAAAAATAGGCGTTGTATTAAAACGCGCGAAATACTTTATTACCTGTCAGGGCAGGATGATGTATCATATACGGATTAATGAAGACTTCATCACACGCCAGTTAATCGGCGAGGATTACCAGAAGTCCTGGGAAATTGATCATCCTGGCTCCTACAGGCAGCTATCTCTGTTCGATGATCAGATGTTTCAGATACAGCCCAATACGACCGATGTGCAGCAAACAGTTTCCGGGCAGCTTTAGCTCCCAGGAGGTATTGTATATGAGGATTTTTACATGTTTCGATCAATTTGAAGATATGATGACCTGTATTTATGATGCCTGGGATTCTAAGCTCGGACATAAAAATATCCGGCTTCTAACGGAACCAGTCGGAAACCTGGAATTATTCTGCGACTATCTTCACGTTGATGCGGACAAGAGGAAAACCGCCAGTGTCATCAGCTCTATACAAAATAAAATATCCTTTGAAGCCTATCAGATGGTCTTTCGCTGTGCCATGTCTCAAGTTCCGGATAAGTTGGACGTGATTTACCGTTTTCTGCTTTTTGGCTTTACTTACGGCAGCAAAGTTGTGAATATGCTTCAAATTCCGGCTGTTTCCTCAATTTTTGAAGTAAACAGAAGAGTCCTTAATGAATCTCATCAGTTTCAGGAATTTCTGCGTTTCACCCTTATGCAGGATGACGTATTGGTGTCCCATATTGAACCTCGTTCTGATATCCTGACTTTTCTGGCACCACAATTTGAAGATCGCATGCCCTCAGAAAACTGGATGATTATAGATGACAACCGAAAAACAGCTGTCGTTCATCCCACAAATTCCGAGTTTTATCTTACCTCTCTTTCAAAAGAGGAATTTGACCGTATAAAAAGCCTGGAAGACAAGTCAGATCCATATGTGGAGCTTTGGAAAGGCTTTTTTGAAACTATTGGAATCAAAGAACGAAAAAACTACAAATGCCAGAGAAACCATATCCCCTTATGGTGCCGAAAACACGTAACGGAATTTTAGTTGTTTTCCAGCAGATATTGATATATCTCGCGCTTAGAAACACCTCTGTCTTTAGCCACCAGTTTCATAGCATCTTTACGGGAAATTCCCTGCTCTTCATAATGCCTCATATGGTCTTCTATCCCCATCTCTTCCCATCGTCTCACCTCTTCTTCACGAATTTGCTGCCTGTCTTTTCCTTCAATTACAATGACACATTCACCCTTAGGCGCATGGGACTGATAATAGTTTCGTGCGTCAGCTAAGGTTGTTCGAAACACTGTCTCATGTTTCTTTGTCAATTCTCTGCATATGCTTACTCTGCGCGTATTCTCTATGGTTTGGATCAATTCCTCCAGGGTTCTGACTAACCTGTGAGGTGCTTCGTATAAAATAATTGTACGTGTTTCATCTTTCAATTCATTAAGGACTGTCGCTCTTTCTTTTTTATTAGCAGGTAAAAAAGCTTCAAAAGCGAATCTTCTGGTAGGCAGCCCTGATACCGTAACTGCCGTAATGCACGCAGCGGCTCCGGGAAGGGATGTAACCGGTATTCCTGCCTCACAGCACATGGCCACTAATTCCTCTCCGGGATCTGATATTCCGGGCGTCCCTGCATCCGTAATCAGTGCTATATCTTTCCCGTCTGCCATCTGCTTCAGCAAATAATGTCCTTTTTCAATTTTATTATACTCATGGTAGCTGGTCATGGGTGTTTTAATTTGAAAATGATTTAGAAGTTTTATGCTGTTTCTGGTATCCTCAGCAGCAATCAAATCCACTTCTCCTAAAATCCGAACCACGCGATATGTGATATCCTCCAGATTTCCAATCGGTGTTGCGCACAAATAAAGTTGTCCTGTCATCTTCCATCTCCATACATTCTTTTGATGTCATCGGTATACACGCCCGGACGTTCATAAACAATCAGCGGTTTTTCCACTGTAATTCTGGAATTTCCCCCTTTCAGGCCCTCAATAAGGACCATATTAGGTTCCTTATCGGCAAACGGATAGACCAGCTGCATCCGTTTGGGTTCCAGCTTATATTTCATCATAACTCCCATAATCTCGGCCAGACGAAAAGGTCTGTGTATCATGTAAAATCTGCCTCTTGATTTCAGCACGTCCGCCGCCTGCCTCACTACATCTTCCAAGGTGCAAAGAACCTCATGGCGGGCAATTGCCCTCGGCAGGTATGCATTTGACAAACCATGATGTGCAGTCATATATGGTGGATTACATGTCACCACATCAAAAGCAGCAGTGCCAAATATTTGGGAAGCATCTTTGGCATCCCCCTGCCGGATTGTAATATACTCATTTAAATGATTGTATTCTACACTTCTCCTGGCCATATCCACACTTTTTTCCTGAATCTCTAATCCGGTAAAATGATTTCCGGAAGTCTTTGCTTTCAGGAGTACCGGTATGATACCTGTACCCGTGCATAAATCCAAAACATTTTCCCCTGTTTTTACCTTTGCAAAAGCCGACAGAAGTACCGCATCAATGCCATAACAGAAATCCTTATTATCCTGAATCATCCAATAGCCATTTTGCAGATCATCCAACCGCTCCCCTTCTAATAAATTCATAGCAAAAGCCCTTTCAAAATATAGTACAAATAATTCACGCTGCAAACCCGCTTATCAGATTTGCAGCGTATTTTTAATCTTCAAACTTCTCAAGTTCTTTTAATTCTTCCGGTAATACCTCTTTGTTCTTTCCTTTTTCTTTTACCTTTTTATTCTTAGGCTTAAACTTTAATTCCTCTACTTTATATTCACGGATTTCTTTCTCATCCTCCACTTCGACTAGTACCTTTACCGTCTGCCGAAGTACACTTGTACTGTTTACTTCTCCTTTCAGACCTTCCGGAGTAATAATTGCTTCTCCTGTAGCTGGTAATTTCCGGTTCAAATGTTCGTAGGTTTCCTGCTCATTCTTAAGGCAGCACATCAGACGTCCGCAGACACCTGAAATTTTTGTTGGATTTAAAGAAAGATTCTGTTCCTTCGCCATCTTAATAGATACCGGCGCAAACTCAGATAGAAAAGTATGGCAGCACAGCGGACGTCCGCAAATCCCAATTCCACCCAGAATTTTGGTCTCATCCCGAACCCCGATCTGTCTTAATTCAATCCTTGTTTTAAAAACTGCTGCCAGATCCTTTACCAACTCACGGAAATCAATCCTCCCATCTGCTGTAAAATAGAACAATACTTTATTATTATCAAAGGTATACTCTGCATCGATCAGCTTCATCTCCAGGTTGTGCGCCTGGATCTTCTTCTGGCAGATCTGAAATGCATCCTTTTCTTTCTTTCTGTTATTCTCTTCCTTTTCATTATCCTTGGAAGTTGCAAGCCTAAGCACTTCTTTTAAAGGCTGCACCACCTTGGAATCATCTACCTCCTTAGGACCCAGAACAACAAATCCATATTCAACGCCACGTGTAGTTTCTACAATAACATGATCGCCTACTTTAATGTTCAGTGATTTGGGATTAAAGTAATACACTTTACCCACGTTGCGAAACCGCACTCCTATTATCTTTGTCATGCTCAATTCTCCCTGATTGTAAGGAACAATAATTCCATCGTCAAATCGAAATTGACGTTGGCACGAAGACGAATCCCGGCAGTTTGTATTCCATCAATAATCTGCTCCAGACCTTCGTATGAGCTCACCTGAGCCCGTTCCTTTATATGATTAATCTCTTGCTTAAATACAAGATTGTCAACTTCACGCGTCGCCTTAAATAATAACACATCCCGAAACCACATAGCAAACAAATCCAGATAATCATAGATGTTTTGTTTTTCCTGAGACATCTCTTTCAGCACAGCTATTAATTCATATAGCTGCATCTCTTTTGAATTTTTCAAAATCTTAAGAGCATTCTGCATCAGCTCTGAAAATTCTGCGGACGTAGCTGCACGTTTTGCTTTTCCTATATTCCCCTGTGCAAATGACGCGTCAACTTCTGCCTGGTAATCAGGAATATTCATCTGATCCATCAAATAGGTCTTCACCATATTATCAGATACGGGTTTTAATCCCAAATTCACACATCTGGATGTAATTGTTGGTAAAAGGATATCCAAATTATCCGTCAGCAATATAATGACCGCATAAGCAGGTGGTTCCTCTATTGTTTTCAAAAGTGCGTTTTGTGCCTGCAGCGTTAATTTCTGAGCTTCATCGATTATATATATCTTAAAAGGACTGCTATATGGACGAATTTCTACATCGTTAATCAGCTGCTCCCGGATTTCCTCTATACCAATAGAATTTGGTTTTTCATGCGTAATGCTGATAATGTCCGGATGGTTTTTGCTCAAAGCTTTCTTACAGGATTCACACTTCATACAAGGGCTGGTACCATGCTCTTCACACTGCAATGTCATGGCAAAGAGGGATGCTAACAGCTTTTTGCCTGTTCCGCGTTCTCCGGAAAAGATATAAGCATGGGAGACCTTCTCCAGCCGAATGGCGTTTTGCAAATGTGATATAATTTCTTCATGTCCGACTACACCATCAAAACCCAACATAGTGTCACCTCCTATTGCTCGCCAAGTCTGAAAAACACTTAGGACTTATAACTTAATTATAGCATACTGTTCCACTAAGTTACAGGGTTTTTTGATGCTCCTGTACAAATATTCTGATTTCTTCCATACATTTTGAAAAATCTTCGTTGTTCTGAAAGCGCCGGGTGATCCCCGCTTCCTGGATGTGCTCTTCTTTAAAATCTTCGTTGTCGGCCAGAAAGCGGCGGCAAAGCTCTGCATACTTTGGATTCGCCTGTAATTTTTCCCGCTGAAGCGCCCTTTCCAGGCGAATCCCATCCTCTACCTCTACGTAAACAGGGCAGAGAACTTCGTTTCCATAGTACTTTTGAAGTTTGATATACGACTCCAGGGTTCCGATGCCCAGATAGTTCCCGTTTTGTAAGTCAACCTTTCCATCATCTACCGTAAAGTAAAACCATTTGCCATGAATTGTTTCGTATACACGCTCCTCTATGATTTTTCCTGCGCCCCGCAATTCATCCAGCCTGTCCTGATTTACAAAATAATATTCTTTTCCCTGTGTTTCACCGCTTCTTATCGGCCGGGTGGTATAGAGTACCAGAGGAGTCAGGGATATCCTTGGATCGTTTATCAGCCTTTCATATATCCGGTCCTTTCCGGATGCACTTTTACCCATAATATAAAATATTTTGCCCATTTTAACTTATCATACCTTAAACCGGTATCCGACTCCCCATATAGTCTCTATATATTGCGGTTTGGCCGTATTATATTCTATTTTTTCCCTGATTTTTTTGATATGCACCGTCACAGTAGCAATATCTCCAATGGATTCCATAT
>CAMKHH010000009.1 GCA_946412445.1 uncultured Eubacterium sp. | reverse complement strand
CCACGGATTTCCCTGAGTAAACCCTGCATTTTTCGTATCATCCCACTGAACGGGGGTTCTCGCATTGTCACGGCTCTTGTTCAGAAGGCAGGGCCAGAAATCCTCATGTCCCACTTTTCCGGATTCCACCCAGTCTTCATATGCATGAATACTTTCAATATCGCGAAAATCCGCTTTGGACTGGAAGGGATAATTGGTCATACCCAACTCTTCCCCTTGATAGATATAAGGTGTACCCTGCATCATATGAAGCAAAGTCCCCAGCATCTTAGCTGATATCTCTCTATATTCGGCTCTGTCATCGCCAAAGCGTGACACTGCCCTTGGCTGGTCATGATTATCCCAGTATAAGCTGTTCCAGGCATTTCCGTATAGCTCAGTCTGCCATTTTGAAAGATTTTCTTTTAAAAATGAAAGCGGTATCCTCTGATCCGACCACTTTCCATATTTGCCATCTGATTCAACATGTTCAAACTGGAATACCATGTTGAGTTCATGACCGTCCTCCCCGGCATAACGTTTCGCCTCTTCAACTGTCACTCCGGCAGTCTCTCCAACCGTCATTAAATCATATTTGGAAAGAACCTTCTGATTCATCTCCTTCAAATAGTCATGAACATGCGGACCGTGAATACTGTAGGGAGCAAAATCTCCATACCCCTGATCCCCGACCGGTCCATCCGGCATCTCCGGCGTTTTGGAAATCATGCTGATAACGTCCATTCTAAAACCGTCAATTCCCTTGTCACACCACCAGGTCATCATATCAAAAACTTCCTTGCGAACCTGGGCATTTTCCCAATTCAGATCTGGCTGTTTTTTCGAAAACAGATGGAGATAGTACATATTCGTGGCTTCATCGTATTCCCAGGCCGAGCCTCCAAAGCAAGCCCCCCAGTTATTCGGAGCACTGCCATCCTCTTTAGGGTTTTTCCAGATATAATAATCTCTGTGTGGATTTTCTCTGCTTTTACGGCTTTCCACAAACCAGCGGTGTTCATCGGATGTATGGTTGACCACTAAATCCATGACGATCCGGATTCCCCGTCTGTGTGCCTCACGCAGCATCTCATCAAAGTCATCCATAGTTCCAAACTCGTCCATAATATCCTGATAATCACTGATATCATATCCATTGTCATCGTTTGGTGATTTGTAAACCGGCGACAGCCAGACAACATCTACACCAAGAGTCTGCAGATAGTCCAAGCGGCTGGTTATCCCTCTCAGATCACCAATTCCGTCCCCATTACCATCCATAAAGCTCCTTGGATAAATCTGATATACAACTGCTTCCTTCCACCATGCTTTGTTCATTGGGAACATCTCCTTTCATCAACCGTAACTTTTTTAATCCATTATTTTTTCAAGGCTATCCACTTCAGGTATGCATTGATAAATGAATCAATATCTCCATCTAATACAGCGTCTACCTGACCTTTCTCTTCACTGGTCCGGTGATCCTTAACCATTGTATAGGGCTGCATAACGTAGGATCGAATCTGATTGCCCCAGCCTATATCTGTAACCTCACCCCGGATACCCGAAAGCTTTTCTTCCTGCTCCTGCTGTCTCAGCAGGTACAGTTTTGCTTTCAGCATCTGCATCGCCTTATCCTTGTTCATATGCTGAGACCGTTCATTTTGACAGCTTACCACAATTCCTGTTGGATAATGGGTAATGCGGATTGCAGACGAGGTCTTGTTAATGTGCTGTCCGCCGGCACCGCTGGAACGGAAGGTATCAACACGAATATCTTCATCTTTAATCTCGAGATCTATATCTTCTTCAATGTCCGGCATCACATCACAGGATACGAAAGAAGTCTGCCGCTTTCCATTGGCATTAAAGGGTGAAATTCTGACCAGGCGATGGACACCTTTTTCGGATTTCAGATACCCATAGGCATTTTCACCATTTACCTGGAAAGTTACGGATTTGATTCCCGCCTCTTCACCTTCCAGAAAATCCAGTTCCTCTACGGAAAATCCCTTCTGCTCCGCCCACCGTGTATACATACGGTAAAGCATGGAACACCAGTCCATGGCTTCGGTTCCGCCAGCACCCGCATTTAACTTGAGGATGGCATTTGTTTTATCATATTCACCGGACAATAAGGTTTTGATACGGATTTTGTCAAAATCCTGCTTGAAGATTTCCAGCATCTCTTCAATCTCCGGAATGACAGAAGCATCATTCTCCTCATAGCCCATCTCGATTAAAGTTTCCATATCTTCTTTAGCCGTGACCAGCTTTTTATAAGTGTCCCTGTCTTCTTTCAGACTTCCCAGCTCTTTCATCATCTCCTGAGCCTTTTCCGGCACATCCCAGAAGTCGGGTTCTTCCATCTTTCTTTCTAATTCTTCAATCCTCTGCTCTTTATTAGCGAGGTCAAAGTGAATCCCTCACTTCCACTAATGGTCCTTCGTAGGCATTCAGCTCTGTCTTGAACTGATCTAATTCAACCACTGTTTCACCTGCTTTCTGTTCTTATTTATGAAATATCTATTCATATCATCTTTATTATACACCACAAATGAACGTGTTACAACACAGAACATAACTGAAAAAGGAGCTGTACCCAGCTCCTTTTTCATGTAATATAAATCAGTATCATCAAGCACCTTTTCTTCCACAGCACTGCTTGTACTTCTTACCACTGCCACACGGACAGGGATCATTCGGATAGATTTTCTTTTCAGAACGCTGATAACCTTTTTTCGTAACAGACTCGTCTTTATTCGTTCCGGTTACCTTAGCCACCTGTTCCCTCTCGACCTTCTGCTCCACACGTATATGGTAAAGCAGCCTTAAGGTATCCTGCTGTATCGAGTTAATCATATCGTTGAACATCTCATAAGCAGTCATCTTATATTCAACCTTTGGATCGCGCTGTCCATAAGCCTGCAATCCTATTCCCTGACGAAGCTGATCCATATCATCAATATGATCCATCCATTTCTGATCAATGACTTTCAGAAGAATAACGCGCTCCAGTTCACGAATCTGTTCTTCCTGTGGAAATTCGGTCTCCTTCTCTTCGTAAATTTTAACCGCTTTCTCCTTAAGTGATTGTTTCAGCTCATCCTTTTTCATCTTTGCAACATCTTCTGAAGTCAGAGGTTTCAAGGGAATAATAGGATCAAGGATTGTATTCAGTTCATTCAAGTCCCAGCTCGCCTGGTTTGTATTCTCTCCGATACACATGTCCACCGTATTGTCAATGGTATCATATACCATCTTAAATATGGAATCACGCATATTTTCTCCGTCCAGAACACGGCGCCTCTCTTTATAGATGATTTCTCTCTGTTCATTGTTAACCTGGTCATAATCCAGCAGATTTTTACGAATTCCGTAGTTGTTCGCCTCTATCTTCTTTTGCGCTTTTTCAATTGCAGAAGACAGCATCTTGTGCTCAATCTGTTCATTCTCAGCCACACCCAGGGATTTGAATACACCCATCAGCTTTTCGGATCCGAACAGGCGCATCAGATCGTCTTCCAAAGAAATGTAGAATCTGGATTCACCAGGATCTCCCTGACGTCCGGAACGTCCACGGAGCTGATTATCAATACGTCTTGATTCATGACGTTCCGTACCGATAATCTTCAGGCCGCCTGCCGTCCTTGATTCCTCATCCAGCTTAATATCTGTACCACGGCCTGCCATGTTAGTTGCAATCGTAACCGTACCCGCTTCACCGGCATGTGCTACAATCTCGGCCTCCAGTTCATGGAACTTGGCATTCAGAACCTGATGAACAATTCCCTCTTTCTTTAACATCTTACTCAATAATTCCGAAGTCTCGATGGTCACTGTACCAACCAAAACCGGCTGGTTATTTTGGTGTGACTCCTTGATCTCCTCTACAACCGCACGGAATTTCTCGTTCTTGGTCATATATACCGCATCATCATAATCAATACGGATCATCGGCATGTTGGTCGGAATCTCAATAACATCCATTCCGTAAATATCACGGAACTCCTGTTCCTCAGTCAGGGCTGTACCTGTCATACCAGCACGCTTTTCAAATTTATTAAAGAAGTTCTGAAAAGTGATGGTAGCCAGTGTCTTACTCTCCCGTCTCACTTTTACATGTTCTTTCGCTTCAATTGCCTGATGAAGTCCATCGGAGTAACGGCGGCCGGGCATAATACGTCCTGTAAATTCATCTACAATCAGGACCTCATCATCCTTCACCACGTAATCCTTGTCACGGAACATCAGATTATGAGCCCGCAGGGCCAGTATAACATTATGCTGAATCTCCAGGTTTTCCGGATCTGACAAATTCTCAATATGGAAAAAGTTCTCAACTCTCTTAATTCCTTCTTCCGTCAGTGTTACAACTTTATCTTTTTCATTGACAATAAAATCACCGGTTTCAATAATTTCTTCGCCCATAATGGCTGCTATCTTGGTCATCTCGCCGCTGGCCTCGCCGCGCTTCAGCTGTTGTGCCAAAATGTCACAAGTATCATACAGCTTCGTTGATTTACCACTCTGGCCTGAAATGATCAAAGGGGTTCTGGCCTCATCGATCAATACAGAGTCGACCTCATCAATAATTGCATAGTATAAATCTCTTTGTACCAACTGTTCTTTATAAATCACCATATTATCGCGGAGATAATCAAATCCCAGCTCATTATTGGTAACATAAGTGATATCACACGCATATGCTCTGCGGCGCTCATCGTTCTTCATGGAGTTAAGAACCACCCCAACTGTAAGCCCCAGAAATTCATGGACTTTTCCCATCCACTCAGCATCACGGTTCGCCAGGTAGTCGTTAACCGTAACAATCATAACGCCCCGGCCGGTCAGAGCATTCAGATACGCCGGAAGGGTGGACACCAGCGTCTTTCCTTCACCTGTACGCATCTCGGCAATACGTCCCTGGTGGAGGATGATCCCGCCGACAATCTGAACCCTGTAATGTTCCATATCGAGAACACGCTTTGCAGCCTCCCGGACAGTTGCATAGGCATCTGGCAGTATATCGTCCAGAGTTTCCCCTTTGGCCAAACGCTCCTTAAACTCTTTTGTCCTGGCGCGCAGCTCTTCATCGCTAAGCTTCTGCATCTCAGGACGCAGGGCCTCAATTTTATCCACCAGCAGCGTGATACGCTTCAACTCACGCTCACTATGTGTTCCAAATATTTTTTCTGCTAAATTCATGAATTATTCACTCCTAATGTTCATACATTCTTATTCAATCATACCATATATAACGCTTATTCTATCACTTTCTGTCATAATTAACAATGAATTTTTCGTAAACATTCCATAACGCCTGAAAAAAGGGCTGACGCAAAGTGCATCAGCCCTCTTTTTCATTGGCTTGCCGGAGACCTGCGGTAACGCTGTAATCTCCAAAAAATTAACATTCCGGCTCAATAAGTCCGTAAGTATCCCCTTTTCGCTTATAAACTACATTCACATCATTGGTCTCGGCATTGCGGAACACGAAGAAATTGTGTCCAAGAAGTTCCATCTGAACGCATGCATCCTCCGGAAACATTGGCTTCATTCCGAATTTTTTTGTTCTGATTATTTTGATATCCTCGTCTTCCAGGTATTCATTTTCTACGAAAGATTTCTGGAAGTTGGTTATATCCTGCTTTTTATCGATAATTTTACTTTTATATTTACGAAGCTGTCTTTCGATTACTTCTTCTACCAGATCGATAGATACATACATGTCATTGCTGACCTGTTCAGAACGAATCAACCGGCCCTTCACCGGAATTGTGACCTCGATCTTCTGTCTTTCTTTTTCAACGCTCAAAGTTACCTGTACATCTGTATCAGGAGTAAAATATTTTTCAAGCTTGCCTAACTTCTCTATGACAGCGGAACGGATAGCCTCTGTCACTTCAATATTTTTTCCACTAATAATAATATTCATGCCGTCAACCCCTTTAACCTATATTTTACAAAGAGCCTGTCTCTCTTGTAAGTACTATTATTATACCAATCTCAAGACAATATTGCAAGAGAATCCGGGCTTTACAATTGTCCGCAAAATTTTAAAACCTCATTGAAATCCATACTTCCACCAAAGAGACTCAACGCACTGCCTATCGTTACATCCAGCTTATTCTCACTTTCTCTGCGCAATTTCTCCAAATCCTCAAACCCTCCTATGCCTCCTGCATACGTGACAGGAAAATTATCCAGGCGCGTTAAAATCTTTACCAGATCCCCATCAATACCGGAAGTTTTCCCTTCCACATCCACCGCATGGATAAGAAACTCATCGCAGTATGTATGTAGTTTATCCAGTACCTCCGGATCTATCCTGACATCTGTGAAATTCTGCCATCTGTCTGTCACGATATAGTATTCCTCATCTTTTTTCCTACAGCTTAAATCCAGTACCAGTCTTTTTTTTCCCACGGTATCTGCCATCTGTTCCAGCCTGCCCCAATCTACTCTTCCCTCCTTAAAAACATAAGATGTCACGATTACATGGCTCGCCCCGGCATTCAAAAAATCCATAGCATTTCCCGGATGTATCCCCCCTCCTGCCATAAGTCCTCCCGGATAGGCGTCAAGTGCCCCCATTGCCTGTGCGTAAGTCTCCGGATAGAAAACAGAGTCTACAGAATTCAATAGGATGATATGACCTCCCCGGACTCCGTACGCCTTATATAATTTTGCGTAAAAAGCCGCATCCTGGCTTGATACAAAGTTCTCACTGGCTCGGTCTCCTTCATCCTTCAAGGAGCTTCCGACAATCTGCTTTACCTGCCCGTTATGTATATCTATACAAGGTCTGAATTTCATAGTTTCTCCTGTTATTTCATCTGCATATCTATAGTAATATTGTTGTCCTGTATCTCTATAGCCGCATACCCGCCGCTTATTACAGGCAGCATCGGAGGCAAATGCCCCAGATCCACATCCATTACGACAGGAACCTGAAAAGGTTCCAGCAATTCATACACCGCACGATACTGGTCAAGTCCGAACATTTCCAGGCCGAAACAATATGGTCTTCCTATCAGAAATCCCTTTGCATGTTCGAACCATCCGGCATGTATCATCTGCCATATTGCTCTTCGGATCCCTACAACATTCAAATCGCAGGACTCCAGAAACCAGATTACACCCTCTTCCTGATATCTTTCATTGAACTTCTTCACATGATCATACTTTGTACCAGTCAGATTAATCAAACAATCCATGCATCCGCCCAACAGTCTGCCTTCCATCTTCACGTACTCAGTTTTGGGAAAACACTTTAGGATTTTGGGTTCTGATACATGGTACGGTTCAAGCGGATGTTCTTCATCCTTTCCGGATTCTCTCTCCCAGCTGTCATATCCGGTTATCTTCAGTTTTCTCCCACCTAACAGGTGCAGTGCGTCCCAGATGGCCGGATGCCATGGCTCCATCCCAAAGGCTGGTGCACAGGGACCATAGATAGCTGCCACATCACAAATTGTAGGCAGTAAGAAAGTCAGATTCGTATTGTCAGAATATCCCATGAACCATTTTGGCTCAATATTATTTACCCTGTTAAAATCCACGTAATCCAGAATCTCACACATCAGCTCTCCTCCGCCGCATGAAATAAGCACATCACTGGTTTTGGCGCAATACTGCTCATTGAACTCACCTCCGCATAGCTCTGGTGTGTTACTGATTCCAGTTCCCCTCCCTTCATAGCAGTTAGGTCCCAGGTGCAGACGATACCCTTCTTTTTCAAGCTTAATCTGCGCATTTTGAAAAGCCGTCCTGTAAGGCTCAATCTGACACCCAAAAGAGGGAGCTACAAAACCGATCGTTCCCCCATTTTTCAAAAATTCAGGATATCTCATTCCTCTCCTCCATATTTAAAACAGCCATGACTCATATTTTTTCTCTATAAGTCACAGCTGTTTTGTTCACATTATCTTCAAGGGTTTGTTGTGGTTGTTCCGTTAGTCGTCGTATTGTTATTGTCAGTTCCGGTCACATCGTCACCCAGGTCTTTTACACCTTTACCTGCATCTTCAATTCCTTCACCAACACCCTTTACAACATCATCCACTACACCGTCACCATCGTTATCGACAGCATCATTATCCGTGGCATCATTGACGATTCCATCGTTATCCGTAGCATCGTTATCCTTATCTACATTGTTCTTATCCACGTTGTCCTTCACGCCGTCTTTATCCACATCATCTGTTGTGTTATTGTCGTTTGTTCTGTCAGTAGCACTGTTTGTGTTGCCACATGCTGCTATTCCTGTGAGCATTACCGCCATCAGGCAGCAAAACAAAACTTTTTTCATATGCTTCATCATAACTCTCCTTTACTTAAATCAAATTTATAGGAGTAGTATGCGAATTTTTCATATAATTATTCAAAGCCATAAAACTTTTAATGATTTGCTTGAATGTTCAACCTGCAATGACATCACTCATGTCGTACATACCTGCCGGTTTACCGGCCAAAAATTTAGCAGCCTCTATGGCGCCTTTTCCAAAAACACTTTTTGAATATGCCTGATGAGAGAATGTAATCACCTCGTCTGGTCCTGCAAAGATAACATCATGCTCTCCTACAATCGTTCCGCCGCGAACAGAAGAAATACCGATTTCTTTTGAATCTCTCGGCTCATGCCTCTGACTGCGGTCAAAGCAGTAATGGTATTGCTTGTCCATCGCCTGATTCAGACTATCTGCCATCGCAATCGCCGTGCCACTTGGTGCATCACATTTTAATTTATGATGTTTTTCTACAATTTCCATATCAAATCCAGCTGTAGCCAAAACCCTGGCTGCATCCTGAATCAGCTTTAATAATGCATTAATTCCAAGAGACATATTGGCTGAACGAAGAATCGCCGTCTTTTTACTGGTTTCCTGAATCAGGTCAAGCTGCTCTGCTGTCAGTCCGGTGGTGCAAAGCACCAGGGGCAGTTTTCGCTGCCCACAGTACTTCAGCACATGATTGGTAGCTTTATAGGAAGAGAAGTCAATCATAACATCCGCTTCCACGTTACATTCAAAAATCTGCGTATATACAGGAAAGCTATACGCTTTTGTGTCCGCTATATCTATGCCGGCAGCAATTTCCACATTCTCATCATCCTCTGAGAGTTCGGAAATAACTTTTCCCATATGACCATTGCAGCCATGCATTATCACTTTTATCATAAGAGTCCCATATCCTTCATAATATTCTTCAGTAATTTCTGGTTTTCCGGTTCCATCTCTGTAAGAGGAGAACGAAGAGATCCAACCTCTTTACCCTGCATATTCATAGCTGCCTTTACCGGAATCGGATTTACTTCACAGAACAAGGCTTTACACAGTGGAATAGCATCCAGCTGCATCTTCATACTTCCCTGCATATCCCCATCCAGATATTTCATAACCATATCATGCATGTATTTGGGTGCAACATTGGACACCACGGAGATTACTCCAATTCCTCCGAGCGACAAAAGTGGAACAACCTGATCATCATTACCCGAGTACAGTTCAATTTTCCCCTCTGTCAGATGCATCAGTTGTGCCACCTGGGAAATGTCTCCGCTGGCCTCTTTAATTCCTACAATATTATCCACATCACGAACCAGTGCCGCAACCGTTGCAGGCGCCAGATTACAGCCCGTTCTGCTTGGTACATTGTATAGAACTACAGGAAGAGAAATCGAATTTGCAACTGCTGTATAATGAGCAATCAATCCCTTCTGTGTTGCCTTGTTATAATAAGGCGTAACCAGAAGTACCGCATCAGCACCTGCTTCCTCGGCTTCCTTTGAAAGATAAACCGCTGTTTCTGTACAGTTAGAACCGGTACCCGCAATTACAGGTACTCGTTTTGCCACTTGTTTGATACAATGCCGGATCACCTCCAGATGCTCCTCGTGTGTGAGGGTGGAAGACTCCCCGGTAGTGCCGCAGATTATAATTGCGTCAGTCTGCCCTGCAATCTGATCCTCTATAATTTCTGAAAGTTTTTCAAAGTTCACATCTCCATTGGCCTTCATCGGAGTTACAATCGCAACACCCGCTCCTTTAAATATAGCCATAATCTTTCCTCCTTATTGACAACAACACTTGTGTACATGTTCAGCAAATGGAAAAGAGACGGATTATGTGCGCCGCCTCTAGTATATAATATGCCATATACACGAGATAGCACTCCATCTTACGATGACAGTCGTGTCATATTTCATGCCACGCCCAAGGAATATAACTTCAGGCCTTATATCCTTTCGGCACTTTTCCCTTTCTTCTGCCCTCCCTTGCTCCTGAAGCATCCGACATCATACTTTTGAAAAATGCAACCTCTATCTACTTTTCAATTCTTATATTTGTTCAAATAATATCACCTGCCCCCATTATTGTCAAGGAGCTTTCCGAAGCTTATGTCCAAAGTATACAAAAGGGACGCAGCAATTGACAAAATCAATTGCTGCGTCCTTTTGTACGCTCATCCCTGATCCACATACTCCAGTTTGCTTACAGACACTTCATAAGCAATTCTTTTTTCTGATTCAGTCTCACTGATACGTTTTATATATTCTCTGCTCTGGATTCTGCCCCAGATCAATACGTGTCCACCTACTGAAAAAACGGACGCATAACGGGCATTTCTTCCCCAGCAGATACATGGAATATAATCTGATTTTCCATACGGCCGGTTAACCGCTATAAGCAAATCTGCAATTTCCCTCCCGAGTGGTGTCTTTCGATATACGGGGGGCTTGCATATGTAACCATCCAGAAAAATCTGGTTGGACTTAACGGAATCATCTTCCTCTTCTATAAAGCTTATTTCCCGTGCAAAGACGGACAGCACCAGACGGTTTTTTTTCTCCTCGTGCCTGTTGTATGAACGGAACTGACCTGTTACCATTATGTATTCACCTTCGTAATCCTGTGTCACATCGATAAGCCGTTCTGATATCATAACCGGAATTATGTCCTCAGAATCGCTCAGACGTTTAACCAG
>CAMKHH010000008.1 GCA_946412445.1 uncultured Eubacterium sp. | reverse complement strand
ATTCCGACAATTCCCACCTTGCAAAAGATGTGTGATGCATTCGGAATTACTTTATCCGACTTCTTTCTGGACAAAGTAGAGGATTTCAGATTGACAAAAGGACAGCAAGAACTTCTTGAAGTCTTTCAGCGTTTATCCAAGGACGACAAAAAGATACTGATGGCCTATGGAAAAGGTCTGGCAAAGATTATGGACTAGTGCAGGTTATTTAATATCGCCTATACCAGTACATAAGAGTCCCGCATTTTTTTCTTCGTGAACTTTGATTCCATGATAGAACATCCACGAAACAGGTGTTGGGACTCCCAATTCTTTTCCCATATCCACAACTGTTCCTGCAAACATCTCAACCTCAGTCTTTTTGTGATTTTCCAAATCCTGCAGGGTGGAGGGTCTGTTATGAAAGGGAATGCTCATAATGGCCCGGCTTTGGTTTTCTATATCCTCATCCGTAAGGACAATTTCCTTCTTCTGTGCAATTGCCTGCACCTCCTTCATTGCAGCCAAGCGGATTTCATTGGCATAAGTGCTTTTTCGAAAGGCTCCATAAGGAATCCCGAGAAGCGCACAGGTCATATTCTCGCCTATATTTGTCATAAACTTATACCAGATTCCCCTGATCATGTCTTCTTGTATACCGTAAGGTATATCGCATCGCTCCATCAGATCCTTTACAGCCAGAACACGCTCTGTCAGAATCTTATTGTGTGCTTCTCCGAAATAAACCTTTCCCCCATTGGGATTAAAGTCTGCCTTTCCGTCTTTCAATGCGATAGATACCCGGATATAGGAATACAGAACATGTTCCCAGCCATAGACGGCTGCCACTTTTTCCTCACTTACCACACCATTCATAACGCAAAGTATCTGGGTGTTTTTTCCAATAAACCTTTTTATATCGGAAATCGCCTGAGTAAGTGCCATGTCTTTCACAGCCATGATAATCAGGTCTGTCTCTTTTCCGTCTTTCGGAGCACAGACTGGAAATCTGTAATTCTCACCATTGACAGTCACTCCCTGTGATTCCAGGCGTTCTTTTCTTTTCCCATCCGCAATCACACAGAAGTTCCCGTTGCCGAGATGCTGCTCCATCCGGGGTGCAAAATATACACCGATCGAGCCAAGCCCTATAATAGCCACAGTATTCATTCTCATAACAAACACCTCCAAAAAAAGCCCCGAAAAACCATAAAGGGATTTCCAGAGCTTATTACCTTATGCTGCGATCTTTGCCTTTGCCAGCTCAGCCAGCGTAGCGAAACCGTCTTTGTCATTGATAGCCATATCAGCCAGAACTTTTCTGTTCAGCTCAACGTCTGCCAGCTTCAAGCCATACATAAACTTGCTGTAAGACAGACCATTCAGACGCGCTGCTGCGTTAATACGTGCAATCCACAACTGACGGAACTGACGCTTTTTCTGCTTTCTTCCTGCATATGCAGATGTAAGTGCTCTCATCACGGACTGCTTTGCCACTCTATATTGTTTACTTCTGGCTCCTCTATAGCCTTTTGCCAGCTTTAATGTTCTGTTATGTTTTTTCTTAGCGTTCATGCCGCCTTTAATTCTTGCCATCTCTCATATTCCTCCTTGAAATCTATCTTATAAATATGGTAAAATTTTCTTCATGTTCTTTACATTTGTTTCGTCAAGAACAGTAGGTTTTCTAAGATTTCTCTTTCTTTTCTGAGATTTCTTGGTTAAGATATGGCTTTTATATGCTTTATTTCTAACGATCTTCCCTGTTCCTGTTACTTTAAAGCGCTTTGCAGCCGCTCTGTTTGTCTTCATTTTTGGCATTGTTAATTTCCTCCTTAAAAAATACGTATCTTTTAACGCTTTTCTGTTAAAAACATGGTCATGCTTCTGCCTTCTACCTTTGGAGCCTTCTCAACTACCGCGATATCTGACAGCTTTTCGGCGAATTCGTCAAGGATATGTCTGCTGCTGTTCATATGTGCCATCTCACGACCGCGGAAACGCAAAGTAATCTTTACCTTATCCCCTTTGGAAATGAACTTTCTGGCTGCGCCTACTTTCGTATTTAAATCATTCGTATCGATATTGGGTGATAAGCGCACTTCTTTCACATCAACTGTTTTCTGCTTTTTCTTTGCTTCCTTTTCCTTACGCGCAAGTTCATACTTATACTTACCGTAATCGATAATTTTACAAACCGGCGGTTTTGCGGTCGGAGCAATCTTAACCAGATCCATCTCCGCTTCCTGTGCCTTGGCATATGCTTCCTTTGCGGACATAATGCCCAGCTGTTCCCCATCTTTACCGACCAGACGGACTTCTCTGTCACGAATCTGCTCGTTGATCATTAAATCGCTAATAGTAGTACACCTCCATGGTAATTTTCCTTGTTAACCGCTTCCTTACTATGAAATTCCATCCCGGGAAATATAGAGATTTCCCTAAACAATAAGAAAGGATAGTCAAATCCGACTATCCACCATACACGTCATCACAATACAGACCTAACATCTGTTGTTCCAATCGCTATATTAACCGTTAGTCGCCATATGCGCTAAGGTGAGAGTGGATACTCTTCTTCGTTTTCATACTTTAATACAATATCACGTTTCCGATAATTCGTCAAGCTGTTTTTTTACTATTCAGCCGTGCGGTATCCCGCTTATGGCTGAATAGTAAGCTTTTAAATTATTTTATCCCATACGGAAAGTGCTGCATCTGGTCTCGTCGCTTGAACAGGCCTGGTTGCCGCCCACATTAATAGCCCCGGCAACGCATGCACATCTTTCGTTGTACATACACTCTTCGGCGGCACAGTCAATGCCAATTGTCGTGCATCCACATCCTGTACTGTTGCTCATAGAATCTTCTTTGCGCTCTACAAAGCTTTCACAGCAGGTCTGGTCTGCTTCGTGTGCATTACTTCCGCCTACCTTGATGTCTCCCTTTGAACAAAGTTCGTCTTTATTATATGCGCATGTTATTGCTGAACAGCTTAATACTGTCATGTTTGCTACCTCCTTTTTTTCATTTGGAGATAGTATGCTCTTTTCAATTTGCTTTTATACGAATTTCTTCTTTTACATCTTTTATAAACACATCCAGAGCTCTCTGTCCGAGGTCACCTTCCTTGCGGCTTCTTACGGACACCAGACCTTCTTCTTCCTCTTTTGCACCTACGACAAGCATATATGGAATCTTTCGTGTCTGAGCCTCACGGATTTTATAGCCGATTTTTTCAGAGCGTGTATCAATTTCCGCACGGATACCGGCTTCTTTTAAGGCGCTTTGTACTTTTTTTCCATATTCCGCATACTTGTCGGAAATTGGCAGCACCTTCACCTGAACCGGTGCGAGCCATGCCGGGAATGCACCCGCAAAATGTTCAATCAGGATACCGATAAAACGTTCAACTGATCCAAATGCTACGCGGTGAATCATAATCGGTCTGTGCTTCTCACCATCTGCTCCGGTATACTCCAGATTAAATCGCAGCGGCAGCTGGAAGTCCAGCTGTATTGTACCGCACTGCCAGGTTCTCCCAATGGAATCCTCCAGGTGGAAATCAATCTTAGGTCCGTAAAAGGCACCGTCTCCTTCATTCACAACGTAAGGCAGACCCATCTCATCCAGGGCTCCCCGCAGCCCTTCGGTCGCCAGCTCCCAATCTTCATCACTGCCCATGCTGTCCTCCGGACGGGTAGAAAGCTCCACATGATACTTGAATCCAAACTGGTTATAAACTTCGTCGATTAATTTCGCTACTTTTGTTATTTCATCTTTAATCTGTTCCGGAGCCAGGAAGATATGCGCATCATCCTGTGTGAAGCATCGTACGCGCATTAAACCATGCAGCTGCCCCGATTTTTCATGGCGGTGAACAAGACCAAGCTCCGCCAGCCTAAGCGGAAGATCACGGTAAGAGCGAGGCTCCGACTCGTAAACCAGGATGCTGCCCGGACAGTTCATCGGCTTAATTGCAAAATCCTGCTCATCAATCACTGTGGTATACATATTATCTTTATAATGATCCCAGTGTCCGGAGGTCTCCCAAAGCGTCCTGTTCAGGATGACAGGAGAGGATATCTCCTGATAATCATTCATGGCATGAAGTTTGTGCCAGTAATCCAGCAGATTATTCTTTAATACCATACCGTTTGGCAGGAAAAATGGAAATCCCGGTCCGGCCTCATTCATCATAAACAGGCCCAGCTCACGGCCCAGTTTTCTGTGGTCCCTCTTTTTAGCCTCTTCCATCATAGTCAGATATTCTTCCAGTTCTGCCTTTTTCGGAAATGCAGTGCCATAGATACGGGTAAGCATCTTATTATGCTCGTCACCTCTCCAGTAAGCACCCGCCAGACTTGTCAATTTAAAAGCTTTCACAGGTTTGGTGCTCATCAGATGCGGGCCTGCGCAGAGATCCACAAACTCACCCTGCTCATAAAAGCTGATTTCCGAATTTTCCGGTAAATCTTCAATCAACTCTACTTTATATGGTTCCCTGCGCTCCTTCATAAACGCAATGGCTTCATTCCTTGGCTTTGTAAATCTGGAAATCGGGTAATCCGCCTTAACAATTTTCTTCATCTCAGCTTCAATCTTCTCCAGATCGTCCGCTGTAATCGGGGTCTCACTGTCAATGTCATAATAAAATCCATCTGCAATAGACGGTCCAATCGCCAATTTCACTTCCGGGTACAGTCTCTTTATCGCCTGAGCCATGATATGTGAAGCCGTATGGCGGTAGGCGGCCAGACCCTCGGGATCTGACGCTGTATGAATACTCAGCGTACAATCCTTATCCACAACATAGCGCAAGTCTTTGACCTCGCCATCAACCTCGCCGCAGGCCGCCATCCTGGCGAGTCCTTCACTGATGTCCTTTGCGATATCAAGCACAGACATCGCCTGTGCATATTCTTTTTGTGATCCATCTTTCAATGTAATAATCATATATTTCTCTCCTCTCTTACCACGACAAAAATCCCCTGCAGCTTTTTTAAAAGCTGCAAGGGACGAATAATCTGTATCATTCGCGGTTCCACCCTAATTGTTATGAAAACCACTCATTCTTGATTATAACGGTATCACCGGACCGGATTGGGGCCACTCAAAGGTAGTTTTCAACCGGTTCTCTATAAGATGCTTCCAGCATATACATCTCTCTCTGTAAAGTTCCACGGTTTACTCGTCTTTTCAACGTGTTCGCTTATTTGCCTATAGTATAACACGCTAAATATTGTTGTCAAGCAAAATTTAGTTAAACTGTTTATCAAACTCCGGATTAAAATAGTAGAAATTCTTTTCATCTAATTTACCCTTCATTTTTTCCAGAGCTTCTCCAAATCTCTGGAAATGGACAATCTCTCTTGCTCTCAGGAATTTAATTGGTGCCTGCACCTCAGGATCTTTCACTACTCTCAGGATATTATCATAGGTAGTCCGCGCTTTTTGTTCTGCGGCAAGATCTTCAAACAGGTCAGTTATAGCATCTCCTTTTGACTGAAACTCACAGGCATTAAAAGGTATTCCACCGGCCGCCTGTGGCCACAAAGCGCTTGTATGGTCAATATAATAAGCGTCAAATCCTGCGGTTTTCACGTCCTCCGCATTCATGTCTTTGGTCAGCTGATAAACAATCGCGCAGATCATTTCCATATGCGCCAGCTCTTCGGTACCGATATCCGTC
The DNA here is from genome assembly GCA_946412445.1 of uncultured Eubacterium sp. GTDB lineage: Bacteria > Bacillota > Clostridia > Lachnospirales > Lachnospiraceae > Novisyntrophococcus. Next base: position 5,630 of record CAMKHH010000008.1, on the reverse strand, counting down.
AGCAAGCCTGCAATTTCTCTGCATGGCATGGTGTATCTTTGGGAAAGATATCTCATAGATGCAGACAATTCACCATCAGGCCCGCCAAACTGACTGATGACTAGCTGAGCAGTCTTCGGACATGTCTTTGTGATTTTAACCGGAAATTGTAGTCTTTTTTCATATGCCCACATTATAGTGTCCCTCCTTCCCAGGCTGCCGGTCCGTCAACCCAGGTAAAATGTTTCTGTTGTGGGTAAGGACAGTATTCGTTATGATCATGTATCGTATCTGCCTTTACACAATCGATTGTCAATGGTTCAAATTTCATTTCATATTCACTCATCAGCCTTTTTCTTTCCCCGGCATAGGAATCAAATTTCTCCAATGCCTGGATATCTGTTGGGTGAGTATCCAGGTAAAGAGTCAGATCATTTACTGCAAAACTGATTTCATCAATCTTTTGTAAAAGCTCCTGTCTATTCTCCATGACTGTCACCTCCAAAAAAGGGGAAATCCAAGTCAGGAAAAACCGTTCCCCGTTTAAGGGCTTTCTCTGCTTCATAAAGAGCTCCAAATCGCTGAATCGGTACAGCCGCAATACCAAGTACACATTCACACGGCTGCTTAAAAGATTCACCTTTTATACCAACTATAGAATTCTCCATACCGCATCTCCTTTTCCATATAACAATAGTTACAAAGTTAGTATGTGAGAATCCTGCAAACCTATGTCAGTATGAAAATAGAAATTATGTCAAAAAATGTATTGTTTATAAAGGAATTTTGCAAACAAAACGCCCGTCTGAATACCCCAGACGGACGTTTTGTTCAGCCATGCAGGCCTGTATCAATCGTATAAAATTCTACCTTCAAGTTTCCCTGCCATTTTACCTTGTCATACGGAATCTCCGGATAAACTACCATCGTGCACATCTCCAGACCATCGTCAGCAAATACCTCCAGAACAGAAACATCAAATATCAGTTCTATGTCGTAGTCCCCTGCCGCAAGCCGTTTCATCTCTGCTTTGGAATATTGTTCAGTCATGAACTGCTCATGGAAATCCCGCTTTCCTGCCAGCCCCCTGTCAACGGAAATCCAGCCTTCTTTTATCTCTAAAGTAAGCCTCTGTCCCCTGCAGTTTTTCAGGTAAAGCATTGCGTCCCCACTTCCATGTATCCGGATACCAAATGTTTCCGAAGCAATATGCGCTCCGCTCTCTATCGGATATGCGCATGCAGCCTTCTGCTCAAGGCCTTTTGGTTCTCCGCATAAACGGTACCCCTCCTCTGTCATTTTCAACGAAAGTTTTCTGGCCAGAGTCATCTGTCCACAGAACTCGCTTGTAGGCACTTCGGCGGCATAACCCCAGTTCTGTGCCCAACCGATAAACAATGGCTCATCATAATTTTGGAAGGTCACACCTGCATAATTATCAAATCCAAAATCCACCCACAAGGGTTCATCGGCAGGATACGTGCAGGTAAAAGTATCTCCGTCAAAATCACCCAAGAAATACTGTGTTCTGCTTTTGCCGTCCTCTACCGTTGTTGTCATGCTCACAAGCAATACCCAAAGTACCTTGCCGTCCACGTGTACAGGAAATAGATCCGGGCATTCAAACACTCCCGAAGCATGATTCCAGCCGGTGCCAAACTCACCGGTTTTCGACCATTCTTTTAAGTTTTTTGATGCGTAAAACTGTACCCTGTCGTAAGCCGCAAGCACAAGACTCCAGCACCTTTTCTTCTGATTCCAGAAAGCCTTAGGATCCCGAAAGTCTGAAATTCCCGGATTTTTAATTACTGGATTCAAGTATGACTTTTCAAAATGCCTGCCCCCATCTGTGCTATAGGCAATGCTTTGCTGCTCCAATCCCGTATCTCTGCCATGGCTGGTGTAGATAGCTATAATTGGCGCCTGCTCTGCCGTTCCATAATTTGACGTATTATCCACATCATATACACAACTTCCCGAAAAAGCATACCCAATTTCATCCGGGTAAAGGGCTATCGGTTTATGCTCCCACTGCAGCAAATCTCTGGAGGCCGCATGACCCCAATGCATAGGTCCCCAAACTGTTTCATATGGGTATTTTTGATAAAACAAATGGTATATCCCATCAACATACACCATCCCATTTGGGTCATTCATCCACATATCGGGCGGTGTAAAATGAATTTCCGGTCTAAAATCCCTGTTGCCTTTTGTGCTCATAGCTCTCCTCCAAATATATGTCTCTTACTTTTCTGCTGCACCCTTCGCTCTGTCATAAGCTGACTGATATATCTCTACGATATCATTTACCCCGGCCGCATCAAGTTCTTTCTTATAGCTTTCCCAGCTTGCATCATCCACACCGCCCGTAATCCAGGTACTGATATAGCGGTCCACAATGTTTGATACGGTCGGCTGAATCTGCGCAAGCCTGGTTATCTCATCCGTGGTCATCATAACCTTGGGAACTGTCGTATATTCATCCATGATATCCTCTTTGCCGTTTACGACCTGCCAGTCATAAAGAGTAACCGCGTCAAAGGTATATCCTACAACTGTATCATAATATTCATTCAGGACTGCCATGGGCGTACGGGTAATCGTCGTATTTGCTCTCTGCTGTCCGAAGTCTGTCCAAGGTTCTTTTGCAATAATATGTCCTTCTTCATCCAGAGGTGTACGCATGATTCCATCAGAATCAACCTCATAATTGTAGCCCAGCGCTCCCCAGTTTGTCTGGATTGAGATTTCCGGACTTCCATAGATATAATCATAAAATCTGGCCATCAGATGTGGGAATTTACAGTTTACAGTTACAGCTCCCAGAGAAGAATCCTGCATCTCAGAAGTGTTCAGCGCAAAACCGGTCATGCCATCCTCGCCCTGCAGTCTGGGAATTGGTACATATTCATCATGCACATCCAGATTTACAATCTCCTGGTCTCCCCATACGCCAAAAGACCCAATCCTGGCCACATCTTCTTTAATAATTGAACTTTTAAATGCGGCGCTCTCATCATTTTCAAAAGAGCCTTCCCAAATCAGCCCTTCATTATACAACATGTTAAAGAACTCCGCTGTTTTCTTAAATGCATCATCGGATGCAGTGAATCTGACCTTTCCATCATCGATCCGCAGATGGTCCGCATAAGGATTACCACCGCAATAGGAATCCGCACTTCCGAACGCACCCGTAAACCGGTAAAACAGGTTATAGGAGCCAAAACCATCCTGATTATGCTGACCAAACCAGCAGGCCATGGGTATTTCATCGTCCTTACCATTTCCATTCAGGTCTTTCGTATCACGGAAGGCTTTCAGACAGTCTACCCATTCATCCACTGTGGTGGGAACCTCTTTTCCCACCTTATCCAGCCAGGTTTTATTGATTACAAATGGTCCGGGGGTCAGTATCAGGCCCTTCATCTGCTCAATCCACGGAAATCCATACATATGGCCGTCAGGACTTTGAACTTCCATACCGTAATCCGGATTATCATTCAGTATCTTCTGAAGATTTGGCATATAGTCCTTCACCATCGTCTCTGTCGGGATGAATACATCCTGATCTGCATATTGTACAACAGTTGTTGAAGATTGTGAACCCTCGAAATTCCAGAATACATCCGGGAGATTTTCTCTTGATGTGAGCATCAGGCTTATCTTCTCTCCGGCATTTTCCGGAGGAATGGTTGTCCATTCAAATTCAACGCCTGTATCCTCTGCCCACTTTTTCACCATTTCAATATCCGTCGGGTCCGTAACTCTTGAAGCATCTCCAACATTCAGTACTTTGATCTTTCCGTACTTTTCTTCGAATTTGGCCTGATCCTTTATAATCGGAAGTGAGCCGTCCAGTTGAATAATACCCTCATCCACTGCTTCCTGCTCCTCTGCAGTCAATTCCACCGATGCCTTTTGTGCATCAACCGTATCACCGCCATCTCCTTTTTTGCCGCAGCCGCTGACCATACTCATTGTCATAGCTGCCAACAGCAGATAAACCATTTTTTTCTTCATACATCTTTCCTCCTGAAATAAATTTTCTAATAAATATAATTACTTAAACATATCTATCCCTTAACGGCTCCGATTGTAACACCTTTCGCAAAATATTTCTGCAGAAATGGATATACGGCCAATAACGGGAAGGAAGATACCACAACCACACAATACTTCAGCTGCTCGGCCAGCTTTTGCTTCGTCACCAGCTCCGCAGCAGAGCTTCCTATATTTCCCGCCTGATTCATAAGTACCAGATTACGGAGCACCACCTGCAAAGGCATTTTCTTATCATCGCCTAAAAACATCAACGCATTAAAAAATTGATTCCACATAGCGGTTGCATAAAACAAGGTCATAACCGCGATGATTGTCTTTGACAGGGGAATTGCAATCTTAAAGAGAAATCCAAAATCCGAGCATCCATCCAGCTTTGCAGCTTCCAGCAGTTCCTCGGGAATTCCGCTTTCAAAGAAGGACCGGCACACAATCAGATTATAGGCAGATACCGCAACAGGAAGAACCATAGCCCATGTCGTATTGTAGATATTCAGCTGGTTGACTGTCAGATACATAGGGATGATACCACCGCTGAAAAACATGGTAAACGTAAACAGAAACATTAAAATCCGCTGCCCTGCCATGTCTTTTCTGGACAACGCGTAACCGGCCGGAATGGTACATATCAGAGAAACAAGCGTTCCAACTACCGTATATTTAATCGTATTCGCATAACCGGTCCATATTGGTGCATAGCTAAGTGTCTTCTTATAGCCTTCCAGATAAGGAGCCTCCGGATAGAGCAGTATCTTTCCGGAGTTAACTACAACCGGATCCGTAAAGGAAGCAAGAACCACATAGTACAACGGATATATAATAACGATGCAAACCAGAATCATGATAACAGTATTAACAATTGTAAAGAGCCTGTCACCTGCCGACATTTTCATATGCGTTTTTTTCTTTTTCATGGGTAACCTCCTAGAAAATACTGATATCGCTGGTCTTTTTCGCTATTTTATTAGCTATGATCAGAACAACAAAATTGGCGACTGAGTTAAACAGACCAACGGCTGTTGCAAAACTGTACTGTGCACTCTTTAAACCAACCTTATACACATACGTGGATATCAATTCGCTGACTACAGAATTCGAACCCACCTGCATCAAAAAAGCCTTTTCGTATCCCACATTCATGATATTTCCTATTGTCAGTATAAACATCAGAATTACAGTCGGCATAATCAGTGGCAGGTCAATATACCGGACTCTTTGAAAGCGGGAAGCTCCATCAATAATTGCCGCCTCATAATAATCAGGGCTGATTCCAACGAGCGCTGCGATGTATATAATTGCATTGAAACCCATCGTCTGCCATATGTTTGATCCGATAAACAGGGTACGGAACCACTCCGGTGCACCGGTAAACAAAATCGTCTTTCCTCCTGCCCCCCCAATTATGTGATTAATTAATCCTGTTGCAGAAAAGAGCACGCTTATGATGCTGACAACAACCACATTTGACATGAAGTAGGGCGCATATGAAATAGTCTGAATCGCCTTTCTGGGTCCTGTACGCTTTACCTGGTTCAGAAGCAATGCAAAAATAATTGGAATCGGAAATGCGATCAGCAGGCTCTCAAGACTGA
>CAMKHH010000007.1 GCA_946412445.1 uncultured Eubacterium sp. | reverse complement strand
CCAAATTTACTTTTATAGATACTTCTCCCCGGACTCCAAATCCGGTTTAGAAGCTTCGTAGAGCTTTCATAAGTCCTTGGTCCTCCATATGCACTCATCCACTTGTATTCCCTGATGAGTGCCTGCTGTGCATTCGCTGCCCTTTTCCACTTGATGGATTTTACTGCCGACTTTGCTTGCTTACTTCGAACTGTAGCGGATACAACCGCCCTCGCAAATCCTCCCTTCCCTATATAATGCCGACCGTTTTTAAAAGCAATATGGTAAGTTCCCGAAGCTTTCTTTGCCGACTTTGCCAGCTTTTTTACCTGTTTCGCACCATCAAGCACATCATCTGCCTTTGATACTGCACGTACAATCTTTCCTCCCCCGGTAAGTCCCGGAATCACCACACATACAACATCTGCTCCAAGGCTTAACCAGGCACTTGCTTTTGTAGGATTGGAAATCACCTCGGCTGTGCTTTCCACAATAGAAATCACATCAAAAACTGTATCCCAGACTTCACCGCCATGGTCAACTCTCACAACAGGATTATTATCACAATAGCTGTAGAGGTTCTTGCAGTAGAAAGATTTGACATTATTCCCTACTGCGTCCGCATCATCTGCGCTGATAAACCTTCCGGTTTCCGGATCATAATACCTGCTGTTCAGGTAATACAGCCCTGTCTCATCATCCAGGCAATACCCTCTGTACCGGAATGGATTCTTGCTTCCGATTTTTGCTGCAGTCCGGTCTGTCATACCAATCTGCCGGCCCCAGCTGTCATAGCTGTAGCTTACCATCTGGGTTCCACTACTGTCAAGAAGTCCAATCACATCTTTTTGAAGATTGTGCTGATAGTAATAATCTTCGCCATTTACCTTCATGGAGAATAGGGTTCCGGCCTCGTCGTAGACGAAGTGAAGGATATCTGTTCCTTTCGTCAAGGTTACTATACTGCTGCCATTCAGATAATACCGGGTCGCCTCCCCATCCACCTGCTTTCCTATCCGGACTCCTTCATCATCGTAAGCATAGGTGATGGTGCTTCCGGCCTTTACAATCTGTTTCAGCTCCCGTCCCTTCTGCCAGCGCATCTCCAGACCCCTGTATGTAAGGGGATTCCCCAGACCGTCATAGGTGATCTTCTCTCCGTTATATGCGGTAAGTTGATCCTTCCAGACTGTATTTTCATAGGTATAGCCTGCATGCTTTTGTACTGTGCCAAGTGTTCCTGTTGTGTAGGCGTATTCTTTTCTTGCAGTTATGTTGCCGCCTGTATCATAGTTATAGCAGATGGTCTTATCTTCCCACAGATTATCCTCCCGGATTAGCTGGCCCAGCTCATCATAGGTATAAGAAACCTTCATTGTTTCATCTTCCGAGATTGTGCTGATATTCCCAAGTTCATCATACGTATAGGAAAGCTTATGGTTCCCACTTGTAATGCTCTCCAACAAGGCCGTGGTCGTTCCGATTCCTGCGCCGGTCAGGTAGGAATACGTCGTTTCACAGGTCTTTACAGCATCCGGTTGCAGGGTACGTCCGCTGATACGGGCAAGGGCATCATAGGTGTAGGAAAGCCGCTTTTGTCCGTCTACTTCAAGTCCGTAGAGCAGGCCCGGGCTTTGCAGTTTTCCTGCTTCCCCATAGATGTAACCGACCTTCACACTAGAATCAGCTACTTTTTGTACCATGGAAGCTACCCGGTTCTTCTTATCATAAGATATTCCCATGCTCTGGCCAAGAGAGCTTCTAAGCGTTGTCAGACGGCCAATCAGATCATAACGGTATTGATAAACCACGTCGTTGAGCAGATCCTCATGGGATAACATAGTGCCAAAATCGTCATATTGATAGCGATAAGCAGGGTTCATATTCCACTGCTGTTCTATAACACGTTCCAGTTTATCATAATGGTTCTTCATCACATCGCCATTTCCATAGCGTACCTGTGACAGTGGTCCATTACCCGGAAGATACGTATTCTCTTCAAGAACCTGTTTTTGGACAGCTACGGATTTTTGATTACCAAATCCATCATATTCGTATTCATACGTAAAACCGTTATGTCCGATAGTTTTTAACCGGTCTCCCGAATCGTAGGTATAGGTATTGGCTATCGTTTCTCCGTCTTTGACTGCGGATACCTGAAGCAATTGATCATTGCTGCTGTCATAGGCATAGCTGATAATGTTTCCTTTCGCATCAGTCACCGATGATAACAAGCGGTTTTTAGCATCATATGCATTGGTTGTCACATAACCTCTGGCATCCGTGACTGCAGCCACATTCCTTCCATCTAAGGTATAAGTCATAGAGGACTCTATGAAATCACTACAGGTCTCCAGAATAAACCGCCGATTGTCCGGAATCGTATCCATACTGCCGGCGACTGCTATAATCTCTGCACCGGGCGTATACGATAGGTGCGCAACATCCATCCAGTACCCGTTTTTGGCCTGTATTCCATATTCGTTTCCCTTCCTTATGAACTTAAATTTCTGATTATCGGCACCCTCTTGAAATGCCTGCATGCTTACCTGGTCATAACCCTGAGCGTTTTTTGTGCAGATGCAAAGTGCCATCCCCGGAGCCTGTACAGGTTCCATACAGAACCACCCATCTTTTGCATCCCTGAGGCGGAACTGCTGGTTTTTTCCTCCGTTATAGTGGTTCTGCATCAACATGGAGCCGGCCTGCTGGTTATTTCCATTTACATCCAGATACTGACCGCTTCTGCGGATCCGCAAGGCGTACACCTGGTCAGTTGCGGGAGTGACCGGAGTTTCGATAATCTCTACAGGTTCAAAGTACCACAGCTGAGCACCATTATTTTCAGTATTTTCCCAGAGCTGTACATTCGCACCGCTTTCCACAGAGTTTTCTTTTACATCAATAGCCCTCTTTCCTTTTGAGCATTTCGGCAGTATTTGATATAAATTATTACCCGCATACCGGAGTTCGAACTTTTGCGCATCGCTGTTATTATTGATATGCAACTGAACATTTGTCCCATTTGCATCCAGCGCATCCGCAATGTCCATGACTCTGGTTTTTGTTCCTACCTGTGACTCCAGTTTATAAGAACCGCCTCCAACTTCCGTAACCTTCCACTTCTGGGCAACGCTTCCATTAAATTCATACTGCCGGATATTGGCCCCATTTTTATCTTCACCTCCGCTGACATCCATATACTTTCCAGATGTCTTGTTTCGGAGAAAATAGCATCTCTCACTTAGGACGGCGGTATCCATACAGTCATTTATAATTCTGGAACCTGTCACACTCCCTCTTGAATCATACGTAAAGTAATAATGGGTACCTTCTGAGTTTTTTGCATCTTTCAATAATTTCTTTCCATCATATCCGTATTCAAAAGAGGTTCCTCCAAGATTACACATCTTGCTAAGCAGATTGCTTCCATTGTACGTAAATGATTCACTTTCAGCTGCGCTTTTTGCAGAGGTCAGATTTCCCTTTGCGTCATATACAAAGCTGTCCCCATCATCCTTTACCAGTTGTATATCTGTGAACTGTACACAATTCATCTGGTTGCTGTAGTACATGTAGATATGTATCGCTGTATATTCCCTGTTTTGGCCTGTCTCATCCTCTGTAGAAATCATCCCGCCAACATACTGCCAGTCGGAGATATAAGGATTCCCATCGAACATAACCCACTTGGGATCTCCTGTTTTATATAGAATTGCAGCTCCCATCTGCCAACGTTTTCCCGGTATTGCATCCGCCTTCGCCCAACACCCGAAGGAATATACATCTCCTGATTTTCCTTGTACATATTCCCTCTGGCAAATATGCTTTTCTGCGGAAATCAACCCATTGATTCTCGCACATCCCCCTCTTTGGGCATCTACAGCTCTGCCATCTGATCCATCTGTATTACGCATCATCCAGTCTTCCAGATTTGTACTGCTTCCTCTTTGAAACCATCCATTATTAATGATATTAAACTTATTTGCCCTGTCTCCCGCCTCCATCTGAAAGCAGTCAAACCATGCGTCTCCTGTGGTTTCAAATATTCCTGCATATACCCTCACTGTCTCAGGAGCCGCCAGGGTAAATGTCACCTTAAGCTGTTCCCATCCTCCATCGATCCTCTCATCCGAAGTTCCTGTCAGATAAAAATCCCCATATAAACTGCCTTGTGTACATTTAATACAGATATTTGCACCGGCATTCTCAAGAAGCGTAATATTGGATGTTTTTACATATACAGAACAGGTAAATGTCCCTGCCAAAAGATCTACAGGCTGCATCACACCCCCGTCTTTTGGCTGCGTTCTTTTTGTTATATGAATTGAAGTGTTTCCAAGATACCCTGTCGTTGTATCGCGCAGGGCACTATAGGATACCTGTTCCGATGCCCGATAAGCATACCAATTATCTGCAAAATCCGCTGTCGTATCAAATCCGGGATTCTTCATATAGTTTCTTACACACTTTTGCATGGCTCCTGTTTTACTTAATTTATGCTTTTTCATTCCCTCCTTAAAGTACTGATAACTGCTCGCATATCCATCAGCATCCAGGATATCTGTCGGAGAACCATAATTATCAAAGTGGAAGGTGAATTTCCGATTATCTTCTATGTGCTCAACGGCACCATCAAGACCCGCCTCTTCAAAAAACGTGGTGTTTCCATTTTTGTAGGAGATTTTTATGGCCTGCCCTTTCACACTCCCACCATACTCAGTAATCTGTGATACCCTGTACACATTAAAATCCAGCAGATACTGGTAGGTTAGTTCATAGCCATCCAGTGCCTTTATCTTTGTTAAGCGGCTCCCCTCATATTCAAAGTACACCTTTTTTCCATCCGGATAATGAATACCGGTAAGATCCAGTGCCGCATTATCATAATGAAAAGAGGTAGTTCTTCCGGCATCGTCTACAATGGTGCTAAGTCGCCTTAAATCCGGGGTGTAAGAGAATTGAATCATCTCCCCTGCCGGTCCGCTTATGTAACCCAGATAATTTCCCTGTGCATTTGGTCCATACTGACAGCTCCACTTATTCCCACTCATATCAATCACCTGGCGCAGAAAGGAATCCCCTCCAAAGACATATTTCGTTCCATCCTTATCTTCCATTCTCATATAGTCATCATAAGATCCGGAAGAGGTCTGTGTAAGGACAAGGCCAAGACCATCTTCGTCTTTCAGCTTGTTCCCATCCTCTGTATCCTTATAAAAATAGTGGCTAGTACCATCACCATCTATATAGACATATGGGAAATCTGCGATTCCGCTTGCTTTCAATTCCTGCATGATACTCAGGCGCCAGCCCTTTCCAAAGCTCCGGTCACTGTCTCGTGTATTCAAATTATATACATGATTGAGAATAAAGGGCATCTGCTGATCCTCAACGGATACATCTTCATGTGTCCAGACCAGATTCCCATTAAAGTCATTCACATATCCGTTTCCCGCTCTGCCTGCATCCTGCTCGTGATAACTGTAATAATCCTCCAACCCATTTGTATCCCTGTAATAGAAGACTCCTGCCGGGAATTGTTCGGATGTAATCCCGTAACTGTTTTTCGAGGGATAATCTGAAGTTACGAAGACACCTTCTGCACGGAAGGCTTCATCTGCCATCTTCAGCATGATACCGTTATTAATTCCAGTGTTATACCAGTCACGTACCAGTTTTGTTATATTGAATTCTTTAGGTGTGATACTCACGTTGTTTCCTGATACCACTTCATCAATAAAGGCATAATCCAGTACTATGTTGTCATAAGCGGGCTGATTATTCCAGGTTGCAGCTCCCGCAGTCCAGCTGTTTTTGACGTTATGTGCGGTGATATAAAATCCCTTTTTCGTATAGGAAGAAAATTTATATTGCCATACACTCAGTCTGGCATCATAAATCACCGCCCCTTCCGGTAACTTTGGCAGTTGGTTAAATTTCAGGAATGCACGACATTTTCCATAGCTATCGTTGTTTCCCACATAGAAAGAACCATAAGTACTGACTACACTGCTGTTTGGTGCCTTTTCTTTTACAAAGGTATCCTGTATGTCCTTTGAAGATCTGCTGGTCTCCGTACTGGGATCAATTGTGACCGGCAAAACCCTCTCCTCACTCATCAGCCAGTTTAAATCCGGGCATATGGCAATTCTGCTGGTTTCGCCTTTCGTATCTATTTCGTAGCTTACGCTGCCGCTATAAGCTCCTGCCCCATCATACATACAAAGGGGTGCCAGACCAAACGTAGTTCCCTCCTTATCCCGATAAAATCGAATGGCTCCATCTTCCTGCTCTGCCTGCATGCCTGGGTGATAGAATTCGAACGCAAGAGGGGTCTGTAGTGCTTCTTTTGTCTTTAATACGATATTCTCTTTTAGCTGCTCACCCTGCAATATGTATTCCAGGTCGACGCCCTCTACAATATCCTCATAACGTCCTGCGGATCGCTGGTCAGATACCTTCATCCTCCTGCGGTTCCAATTGTCTGTATCCAAAGCTGCCTCTGCCTGCCTGGTTTCCAAAGAGGCTCCCCGTGTCTGAACAACGGACTGAATAACAATCTCTTCCGTCTCTTTATCTGCAATCTGAAATTCTTTTGGCTTCCTCCTTCCCATGACGGAAGGAAGAAATTTCCATGAAATTATTTCATCCTTCTTCTTGACAGTTACCAGCTTTCCTGCATTTGCATACTTTGCAAATTCAACCCTAACCTCCGATTGCCTGTTGTGGTATTCCCCACTTCCTCCGGCCTCAGCCTCTAAGGTGTTGTCGATTTCTTTCCAGACCCCATCTTCTTCAAAATGTACAGGCTCCGGATACACTGCTGCAATTCCTCCATGATCTTCCGTCAGGAAATACTTTGTGTACTTGTCTCTCCGTGCCTGATCCTCCATAAGGATTCTGGACTTTCTGTTTTCCATTAAATTGTACATATAGCTTCCTCCAATTTTAAATTTAGTCACATTTCGTGTCAATAAAGAGCAAAAAAATTTATAAGTACTGTGAACTGATCCTTTGCTTATAAACATACTTATAAAACAAGTACTTTATTCTACTTTCCCCTTGTGTCACGATTTGTGTCCACAAGATAGTTATACCACAACGTCACATTTCGTGTCAACCTTCTTTTTATATCTTCTTTACATTTGACACATCTTGTGCTATCTTTATTTTGAAGGAGGCTGTGTTCTATGGGCAAATTCGGAAATATTTTAAAAGAAATGAGAATCGATTATCAGATATCCCAATCAGAATTGGCGGATAGATTGAAGATTTCCCGCAGTGCTATCAGCATGTACGAGCGGGGAGAACGAGAACCTGATTTGGATACGCTTGAAAAAATTGCAGATTTTTTTGGGGTAGACATGAATCACCTGTTGGGTATGAAATCCGGTACAGCGGATGCTCCATCTAAGGCGGATGCCCCCACTTACGAAGACATCCAGTCACTTCTGGCCCGTAACGGAAAGAAGCTGACACTCGAACAGAAGCAGGAATTGATTCGTACCTTATTATCGTAAATCTTTTAGATTGTATTGACTTATCCCCCCTTGCATGGTATTATTCGAACATAAGTTCTGTTTAAGCTATGTGAGGGGGATTTTTATGAATTACCGTAAGATATATAAGGCAATTATTAAAGTTTTTAAGGATAGCAGCGTAAACACATTTCCCTTGAATTGTCTGGAGCTTTTTTCACTGTACGGTTATGGCTGCATTCCTTTTGGCTCACTCCCCCCTGCAAAAAGAGAAGCCTGCCTTCAAATCAGTCAGGACGCCTTTCTTTTAAAGGGAAACATTTACTATAATAACTGCCTTCTGCCAAATCGTCAGCGTTTCTCTCTCATGCATGAGCTTGGGCATATCACATTGGAGCACATGGAGAATCCGGTTGACTACTGTGAGCAGGAGGCGAATGCATTTGCAAGTCATATCCTGGCTCCCAGAATTATTATGCATTTTTCCGGATTCCGTAATGAAGGTGATGTCGCAGAGGCCTTCCAGTTAACGGCAGAGGCTGCGCACTATGCCTGCGAAGATTACCGAAGATGGCTGCGTTATCGGGCATATTACCATCTGGAAGCGCTGGATCAGGCGGTGTACCGGCAATTTTATGATACTCGTAAACAACGATTGATCTGGCGGCGGGAGAGATGCATATACACAGGAGGGCCTTGTATTAACAGAGTTGGCAGCTGCTACACATGCAGACAGGTGGAAGGGGTTCCTGACGAACCGGATGTGAAATCAGCCGGGACTTCCCGGTTGTATTTTGACCCCTTCTTTCTTCCTGAGGGATTCGAAAGGGCTGAATATAATTACCTGTATGGAGATGACTATTAATGCGTTAACATTAATACATCTGCCGACAGCTTCTAATTCCATTTTTTTTAAAAGAATGTTATACTACTCATGTAAAAAAGCAGAATTACTGTCCAGTCTGATGGAAAAATGGGGGTATGGAAATGCTGAAGAAATGGTTTAATAAGTTTTTGGATAAACGCAGTTCAGAACCGGATGGGCGAGCCGGAACTATTCGTCTGACCGGATTAGTCGGTATTGCAGCAAATGTCTTGTTTGCACTTGCCAAGCTCTTGATAGGCTTTACTGCGAACTCCATCTCCATCATGTCAGATGCTGTCAATAATCTGACGGATGCAGTGTCCTCGGTCATAACGCTGGTGGGCCTCAAGCTGTCTATGCGGCCGCCGGATAAGAAACATCCTCTGGGCTATGGCAGAATAGAGTACATCTCAGGTATGATTGTCTCTGCTTTGGTTCTGGTAACCGGTATTGAATTTTTAAGGACAAGTGCAGAGCGTATTCTTGAACCCCAGGAAACCAGTTTTGCCGTTGTTTCATTTGTTGTTCTGGGAATCACGGTTTTAGGCAAATGGCTCCTGTCACAGTTTCAGATTGCGGCAGGTCAAAAAGCAAGCTCGGAAGCCCTGGTTGCCTCAGGAATGGATGCAAGGATGGATGTATTGGCATCTCTGCTGACAATGCTGGCCGCCATTGTATCTGAACTTACAGGCTGGTATATAGATGGCTATATCGGAGTATTGCTTGCTCTGTTTATTTTATATACAGGCATCACGCTTATTCGGGAAACCGTGAGTCATATCATCGGTGAGCGCCCTGATAAGGAGCTGGCTGATGGCATTAAAGCAGAAGTGATAAAATTTAAACCCATTACCGGAGCCTATGATTTGATTCTCCACAGCTATGGACCTGCCACAAGAATTGGTTCTCTCAATTTGGAGGTCCCGGATTATGTGACGGTTGAAAAGGTATATGAGGCTATGGATAAGGCACAGCAGGATGTCTATATGAAATTTGGTGTCTATCTTACATTTGGATTATATTCTATAAACACGTACGACAAGGAAGTAACAGCGGTTCGGGAAAACATCACTCAAACCGTGTTGACACTTCCCGGTGCTGTCGGTATACATAACTTCCATTATGATAAGGAACAGAACTTCTTCCGCTTTGACGTAATTGTGGACTTTGACACTGATCCTGTGCTGTTTCGCAAACACGCCGCGGATAAGATTCAGCAGGACTATCCCGGAGCCTCGGTACAGATTAACATTGATCTGGATTATGCATGAAATTTGTCCGGCCCCATTGACAATTATTTCGAAACACGTTATACTTTAAGTCCGTGCAGCCGGGGAGATAGCGGTGCCCTGTACCTGCAATCCGCTACAGCAGGGGTGATGCCGACCGGAGGGCTTTTCATTGTGAAGCCGGCCTTTATAAGTGGCGATGACGTTTGGGTCTCGCGCAACGGAAATCTATGAATCGTGTCAGGGCAGGAATGCAGCAGCACTAAGTAGAAGCTTTCGTGTGCCGCGAGGGTGCCTGGGCCGAGTTAACTGTAAGGGTATCGTTCATGGTGAGGGTTCGAAGGAAGGCGCACGGTTTTAATTTTCTATTACATATGCCCGGTTCAATCCTGGCGCCGTTAAATAAAAACTATCTGTATCAATATCATATAGCAAATCGTCCCCGCTCCAATACTCAAAAACGTATTCTTTTTCCAGATATGCAATCCAGCTACCACCCCCACAGATATAAGCTCCGGTAATCCATGCGTTCCGCTTAAGGGCGTCACTGTTTTCAGGCAGTACACAACCAGAATTGCAATCATCGCCGGAGGTAAGACACCCCCGAGGTACTCTACCGACTTTGGAACCTTCTTTTTACCACCGAACAATAAAAAAGGAACAAACCGGATTGCAAGCGTTATCGCTGCCATAACAAGCATTGCCATCAAGATATATGTTGTATTATTCATTGCGCTTCAAACCCCATTCCTGATATTGATTTGTTGTTTCTGACCAGCAGCAGGATGCAGACCGCCGTACAGATGGCCGGCAAAAGAAACCGGTCCGGCCCCAGCAGAATCAGATAAAACACACTGGAAATGACTGCTGTAACTGCAGGTATATGATTTTTGGTACTTCTCCACTGGTCAATAAAGATTGTTACGAACAGGGCTGTCATGGTAAATTCTATTCCGGCAGTATCAAAGGGAAGTGCTGTCCCTATGATTGTTCCGATGATTGTACCCAGCACCCAGTAGGTGTGATCAAAAAGTGCTATCCAAAACATATATTTCGGAGCATTGGCACCCTCTGTCTGATCCACTGAACAGAGAACCGAATATGTTTCATCTGTAAGAGAAAACACCATATATGGATAGCATTTCCCCATCTTCTTGAATTTTTCCACAAAGGACAGCCCATAAAATAAATGCCGGCTGTTAATCAGCAAGGTCATGACCGCTATGGTTCCTAACCCCGTGCCGGCACTTAGCAGGCCAACCATGGCAAACTGCATCGAACCGGCATATATGATTATACTTGACAGGATTGACCAGCCTGCCCCGAAACCAGCATCGCACATCGTTATGGCAAATGCAATTCCCAAAAAAATATATCCAAAAAATACAGGTATTGATTTTTTAAACGCGTATTGAATTGTGCTTTTCATTCGTAATTCTCTCTTTCAGGCATGTGGAATATTGGTATACTCCGAAATCTCCTTGCTTATCGTGCAAAAATCAGCCATGTGAAGCCCTCCCTTTTTTATACAATTTTTACCATTATATCTTATCCACCGCCGGAAAGTCAACCTGGCTCCCGGAGGCATGACGAAACAAGGGTCCCCTCAAACCGTCTTACGGCTGTTGGGGACACCCCGGAGAGATATGCCTGGCAGAATGATTGAACTCCATTCTGATGTGTTTGCACTCCGGCTTTTTGTTAGATTGCTGCCGGAATTGATATGTCTGAATTTTAACACGTGAAACTTAAATGAAAATAATATACGGTCAAAATTATTTGAATTTATATTTTTTTTATATTTTCCGACCACAGCCGAACAAATCCATTCACATCAATGCTTCCTTCATCATCCGCACATACGTGTAGATATGCGGACCTGCATGCTTACCGTACTGGGCTATGATTTTGATAATTGCACTGCCCACAATCACCCCATCCGATATTTTGGCTATATCTGCGGCCTGCTGTGGTGTGTTGATTCCAAATCCCACTGCTGCCGGAACATCCGCAGCCGCTTTAATCTGAGACAGGATGGATTCCAGATCTGTATTAATTTCACTTCTCACACCTGTGACACCCATTGAGGAAACCACATAGATGAACCCTTCAGCCTCTTTGGCTATACTCCTTATCCGATCTTCTGAGGTAGGCGCAATCATAGAAATTACTTTTACATCATACTGCTTTGCTATATCCCAAACCTCATGCTTTTCCTCAAATGGAACGTCAGGTATGATGATTCCGTCAATACCGGTCTCACGGCACTTTTCAAAGAAGCGGTCATATCCGTAGTGAAAGACCGGATTCAGATAAGTCATAAAGATTAACGGAATGTCTGTCTTTTTTCTCAGTGAAACAACCATATCGAAGATGTGGTCTGTAGTTG
>CAMKHH010000006.1 GCA_946412445.1 uncultured Eubacterium sp. | reverse complement strand
TTTATATATATTGAAAGTAATTTCATAGATGTGTGTGAGCTGATAGACAAGGGCGTTCTACTATGGTGTGGAATGCCCTTTTTTAAGATTGTGGGTTTATACACAAATTCCAGAGAGAGGAAAGGAAAGGTTATGGGAGATTTTGTAAATGCTGCTGAAATTTTTGGAGAAAATGTGTTTAATGATACAGTGATGCAGGAACGGCTGCCGAAAAAGGTTTACAGGAAACTGAAGGAGGCAATTGCAAAGGGCGAAGAACTGGATCTTGATACAGCGGATGTTATTGCGCATGAGATGAAGGAATGGGCTATCGAAAAAGGTGCATCTCATTTTACACATTGGTTTCAGCCTTTGACAGGAGTAACCGCGGAAAAACATGATGCGTTCATCACTGCTCCCATGGAAAATGGAAAGGTGTTAATGAGTTTTTCCGGTAAAGAGCTGATCAAGGGTGAGCCGGATGCCTCTTCCTTTCCCTCAGGAGGACTTCGGGCGACCTTTGAAGCCAGAGGGTACACGGCCTGGGACTTTACCTCTCCGGCTTTTGT
Organism: uncultured Eubacterium sp.; assembly: GCA_946412445.1. Lineage (GTDB taxonomy): Bacteria > Bacillota > Clostridia > Lachnospirales > Lachnospiraceae > Novisyntrophococcus. Next base: position 11,511 of record CAMKHH010000006.1, on the reverse strand, counting down.
ACGCCAGGATGCTGCAGGAGGAACACTCTGTATACCGACAGCCTTCTGCTCTTATAAAGGAGAGGCGCTGGATCAGAAGACACCCTTGCTGCGTTCCATGGAGGCCATTAACAAGCAGTCTCTTCGCCTCCTTCAATTATTCGGGAATACAACGTCAAAAAAGGTTACGCCTTCAGTTGGCCCGGAACAGGAGTATTTTCTGGTGGATGCAGAGAAATTTCTACAGAGAAAAGATCTGATTTATACAGGAAGAACCTTATTTGGTGCGATGCCTCCGAAGGGACAGGAGATGGATGATCATTATTTTGGAACCATCCGCCAGCGAATTGCCGGGTTTATGAAGGATGTAAACATTGAGCTGTGGAAGCTGGGGGTTGCCGCCAAGACGCAGCATAATGAAGTTGCCCCGGCTCAGCACGAGCTGGCACCCATCTTTGCAGAAGCGAATGTAGCGGTTGATCATAATCAGATCATCATGCGGACATTGAAGCGCATCGCATGCCAACATGGAATGAAATGTCTGCTTCACGAAAAGCCATTTGCCGGTGTCAATGGCTCAGGAAAACATAATAACTGGTCACTTACTACGGATGACGGATTCAATCTGTTAGAGCCAGGTAAAACACCACATGAGAATATTCAGTTTCTTTTAGTACTTAGCTGTATTATCAGTGCAGTGGACAGACACGCAGGACTCCTTCGGGAATCTGCAGCTGACCCGGGAAATGATCACAGACTTGGAGCAAATGAAGCGCCGCCGGCAATCATCTCTATTTTCCTGGGAGAGCAGCTGGAAGATGTTGTAGAGCAGTTAATAAGTACCGGAAATGCGACCAGCAGTAAAAGTGGCGGGAAGTTAAATACTGGTGTGAGAACACTTCCGGATTTCTTAAAAGATGCAACAGACCGTAACCGTACATCACCATTTGCCTTTACAGGAAATAAATTTGAATTTCGTATGGTAGGCTCCAGTGATTCTATAGGCGCTCCGAATACAGTACTGAATACCATAGTGGCAGAAGCATTCTGTGATGCCTGCGACCGGCTGGAAACAGCAGAAAATTTTGAAGAGGCAGTACATGATCTGATTAAAGAGAACCTGATTGAGCATCAGAGGGTTATCTTTAACGGGAATGGATATTCTGAAGAATGGGTACAAGAGGCTGAACGCAGAGGACTTCCGAATATCAAATCCATGGTTGATGCGATACCGGAACTGACCAGTGAACTAGCCGTAGCCATGTTTGAAAAATTCCATGTATTTACCAGAGCGGAGCTGGAATCCAGGGCAGAAGTACAGTATGAAAACTATGCGAAAACCATTAATATAGAAGCCAGAGCCATGATTGATATTGCAACAAAGCAAATTGTGCCAGCGGTCATAAAATACGCCAGAAATCTGGCAGAATCCATAAATTCCATTCAGGCCGCCGGAGTATCAGAGGTAAGCGTGGAAAAAGCACTGTTGGCAGAAACATCGGAATTGTTAAAAGAGACTCATGCTGCACTTAAAGTGCTTATTGACCTGGATGAGAATGCATGTGCGATGGAGGAGGGCCAGTCATGTGCGAAATACTATCACGATGTGGTTATAAGTGCTATGAATGAGTTGCGTACTCCGGTCGATAAACTGGAGATGATTGTAGACAAAGAGATGTGGCCGATGCCCTCTTATGGAGATTTGATTTTTGAGGTTTAATCATACTTAAAAGCAGCAGCACAGAACGATGCTCATATGCGTGTTCTGTGCTGTTTTCTTGCTATTTTCCATCCTATCTGCTATAATGTATCGAAGTGTTGTTATTTTATAAGGAAAGGGAAGCTTAAGTACTGCCGGCACACTGCTGCAGTCCTGGAAAGTTAGGTATATGTGCGAAAAAACGGATGTACTAGGAGTACATATTGACTATTGCGGCGTGGATACTTCCATTGAGCGTATAGCTGAGATGATGAAGAATGACCGGATGGAGACAGTGGGTGTAGTTACCATGAACACGCTGCTGCTGGCCGACGAGGATCCGACCTGGAAGCAATATCTGGAGAATATGGATTTAACTGTAATTGGTGACAGCGAGGTGCTTAAAGCTGCAGGCATCCAGCAGGGACAGATTGCAGAGGAAGTGAAGGGAAATGAGTTTATTGCCAGGTTTTTCTGGTATATGATTCAACAAAAGGAGCGAATTTTTGTGCTGGGAGAGACGCCGGAAGAGGTGGAAGGGCTTCGGAGTTATCTGGAAGACACATATCCTGGCATTGAGATTGCAGGCACTGCCGCAGTCGGGGAGGATACCCCACCGGAAGGGGTGATGAACGAGATTAACAGCCTGACGGTTGATGTGATTGTGAGTGGGCTTCAGGGGCATCGTCAGGACAGACTTGCCATTGAAAACCGGAGTCAGTTAAACACGAAAATATGGTTTTGTCTGGGAGAACATCCAAATATTCAGTCGAATGCAGGTTTAAAAGTCAGTTGGTGGAGCACACTATTAAAAAAGAGTGCATTTAAAAGAATGGTAGCCAGATATAAAGAGGGAAAAGACTGATGGAGAAAACTGTAAAGGTGAAGAGCAGGTATATGGATTACATCCTGATTGTGGTCGGAACGGCACTGATGGCACTGGCAATCAACGTCGTTTTTGAGCCGGCAGGACTGGTAACCGGTGGATTTTCCGGCCTGGCAATTATAATTAAGTCAGTAACGGAAGACTTAATGGTTGGAGGAATACCGCTTTGGATTACAACAACGGTATTAAATATACCGTTATTTTTAATTGGGTTTAAAATCCGGGGTGCGGAAGCTTTAGGAAAGACGCTTTTCGGAGCCGCAATGCTCTCATTATGGCTTTATATAATTCCCGAGATTTCACTCACGCCGGATGATTTGCTGCTTTCTGCTGCCTTTGGGGGGGCACTGCAGGGAGTGGGGATTGGCATGGTTTTTATCGGGCATGCAACTACGGGTGGAACGGATATGGTTGCTTCACTTATACAGCAGAAGATGAGACATTATACAGTCGCTCAGATTATGCAGGTGTTGGATGCTCTGGTGGTATTATCCGGTGCTTATGTGTTTGGAATTACAAAGGCACTCTATGCGGTGATTGCGATCATGGTAATCACAAAAGTGTCCGATACATTGATTGAAGGTCTGCATTTTTCCAAGGTTGCATACATTATTACGGAGAAACCGGAGGAGATAGCACAGGCACTTATGATAAACGTGGACCGTGGAGTAACAGGGATCACTGCGAAAGGCATGTATACAGGAAACAGCCGCACGATGCTTTACTGTGTGGTCGGAAAAAAACAGATTGTGGCATTAAAGGATATCGTGATGGAGCTGGATAAAGATGCTTTTGTCATCGTGACAGATGCAAGGGAAGTGTTAGGTGAGGGCTTTGTATAGGCATATACACAAATTCCCCCTTTCTTTTTTGGCTACTTTGTATTAAAATAAAAGAGTATATCATAATGGGGTAATGATTTTGTTACTGACTATATAATCGAAAGAGGGATAAGTTATGATTTCAAATCAAATTCTGCAAAATACAATTGAAGGGATAAAAAATATTTCCAGAGCTGAACTGGCTGTGGCTGATATTGAGGGCAATGTACTTGTGTCCACATTTCCCGAGATGGAGATTAACAATGTAGAAGTTGTGAATTTTGCCCGGTCGCAGGCTGATTCACAATCCATGAAAAATTTTCAGTTTTTCAAAGTGTATGATGAACACCAGCTGGAATATGTACTGCTTGCGAAAGGAGACAACGAAGATATCTTTCTGGTAGGGAAGATGGCTGCATTTCAGATACAAAATCTCCTGGTGGCATATAAAGAGCGGTTTGATAAAGACAATTTTATAAAGAATCTGCTGCTTGACAATCTGCTGCTGGTGGATATCTATAACCGTGCCAAAAAGCTGCACATCGATGCAGATATACGCAGAGTAGTATTTATACTGGAAAGCAATCCGGATAAAGACCATGGCACGATTGAAAATGTAAGAAATTTGTTTGGCAATAAGTCGGGGGATTTTATTACAGCGGTTGATGAAAAGAATGTCATTATTGTCAAGGAACTGTCAGACACCGATGATTCTGCACAGTTGAACAAGATTGCATTGTCCGTTCTGGATACAATCGGAAGGGATGAAAATCATAGAACGCATATTGCATACGGAACGATTGTAAAAGAACTAAAGGAGGTATCCCGCTCCTACAAGGAAGCGCGTATGGCTCTGGATGTGGGGAAGATCTTTTTTGATGAGAGAGATGTCATAGCTTATAGCTCACTGGGGATCGGACGGCTGATTTATCAGCTGCCCATACCGCTGTGCAAGATGTTTATAAAGGAAATCTTTGTAGATAAGTCTCCGGATGATTTTGATGAAGAGACATTGTCTACAATCAATAAATTCTTTGAGAACAGTTTGAATGTATCGGAAACTTCCAGACAACTTTACATTCACAGAAACACACTGGTATACCGTCTGGATAAACTACAGAAGAGTACCGGACTTGATCTTCGTGTATTCGAGGATGCGATTACATTTAAGATAGCACTGATGGTAGTGCGGTACATGAAGTACATGGAGACTTTGGAGTACTAAAGTCTTAGAGGAGGATAAGATGATTACTTTAGATGGTGTAAGTAAGAGTTATGATAAAGGCCAGCCGGCCGTAAATAACATATCCTTACACATAGAAGCAGGGGAATTTGTATTTGTCGTTGGTAACAGTGGATCAGGGAAATCCACTTTGATAAAGCTGCTGCTGAAGGAGCTGGAGCCTACAACCGGAGTAATCAAGGTGAACGGTCAGGTTTTAAATAAGATGAAACGCAGAAAAATCCCCAAATACCGTCGTGGAGTAGGCGTTGTGTTCCAGGACTTCCGGCTCCTGAAGGACCGAAACGTATATGAGAATGTTGCATTTGCTCAACGTGTGATTGAGAAACCAAATCGCGTAATAAAAAAAAGGGTTCCGGAGGTGCTGACATTAGTCGGGCTTGCTGAGAAGTATAAGTCACGGCCTAAAGAATTGTCAGGCGGGGAACAGCAGCGTGTAGCCCTTGCCAGAGCGCTGGTAAATCGTCCGGATATTCTGCTGGCAGATGAACCAACCGGAAATCTGGATCCTAAGAATTCCAATGAAATCATGAAACTTCTGGAAGAGATTAATGCACGTGGTACTACCGTACTTGTTGTGACACATAATCGTGAGATTGTAAACTCTATGAAAAAGCGAGTAATCCGCTTGCGGAAAGGCGTCATAGTAAGCGACGAAGAAGAAGGTATATACCATGAGGATTAGTACGATTGGATATAGTATCAAACAGGGGATAAAAAACATTTGGAGAAATAAGATGTTTTCCATTGCATCTGTTGCGACCATGGGTGCCTGTATCTTTCTTTTCAGCTTGTTTTTTTCTCTGGTTATGAATTTTAATTATATTATTAAAAGCGTTGAGGAAGGAGTCTCAATGGTGGTCTTCTTCCAGGAAGGAACAGATCAGGCTGCGATAGATGAAATAGGTGATCAGATTCAAGCCCGCCCGGAAGTGAAAGAAGTAAAGTATGTATCGGCGGATGAATCCTGGAGACGTTTCCAGGCGCAGTATTTTAAGAATAACCCGGATCTGGCGGAAGGGTTTAAGAATGATAACCCGTTGATTAATTCTGCAAGTTATGAAGTCTATGTTAATAAGGTGGAAGACCAAAGTGAGCTGAAGAGCTTTGTTGCCGGTCTTCCGGGAGTACGTGAAGTAAATCAGTCTGAACAGGCGACGAAGACATTGAGTACAGTTAACAGACTGGTGGGATATGTATCACTGGTAATCATCGGAATTCTTCTTGGAGTTTCTGTATTTCTGATCAGCAATACAGTATCCGTTGGTATTTCCGTACGAAAAGAAGAAATCGGAATTATGAAACTGATAGGAGCTACGAACCTGTTTGTCCGTCTGCCTTTTCTTATGGAAGGCATATTGATTGGACTGATTGGATCTGCGATTCCATTGGTTGCATGGTATTTTATCTACAATATGGCGATTAAGTATATATTAGATAAATTCCATATGATTGCAGACTTTATGAATGGCCTGCTGCCGATAAGCCAGGTGTTCCATACGCTGCTGCCGGTTGGACTCATTCTGGGTATGGGAATTGGTCTTGTGGGCAGTATATTCACAATACGGAAGCATTTGAAGGTATGATACCACGAAGTTTGTGCTTGGGTATACAGATGAGCTGTCTCAATTCATCCGAATTGATGGCAGCTCATCTGTATACCAAAGTATGCAAGGAAAGCTGCCAGTGATTATGGAGAATGAAGATGGACGATAATAAGAAATCATACAGCGGATTGAAGGGATTTCTGTTTGGAATTCTATTTACCCTTGGGATTATGTGTGTATTGTTCCTGGTGAAAAACCGGGACTATGTGATGGGTAAGGAGATGAATCCAACAGAGCTTGGCGCCAGGACAAAAGTTGCAGATATCTATGAATTGATTGAAGATGTATATCTTGGTGATGTCGATAATAAAAAATTGACCGATTATATGTGCGCAGGCCTGGTTACCGGTCTGGGTGACAAGTACTCTACTTACTATACGCAGGAGCAATTTGAGAAGATTATGCAGTCTACGAATGGACATTACTCCGGAATAGGTGTGGCTATATACCAGGATAGTCAGGGAAGAATTCTTGTTGAGTCCTGCTATGAGAATACACCCGCAGCCAAGGCTGGAATAAAGCCTGGAGATATCCTTTTGAAGGTAGGGGATAAGCCGGTTTCTGCTATGTCCACAAATGAGGTAGTAGATTTGATAAAGGATATCAAAGAAGGAGAGACAGTGTCTATGACATTGGAAAGGGAGGAGCAGCCGTATACGATAGATGTGAAAATCGAAGAGGTAGAAGCGATTTCGGTCACCGGGAAAATGTTGGAGAATCAGATTGGCTATATCAGGATATCGGAATTTACCGGAGTGACAGCTGAACAATTCAAAAACGCATACGGAAAATTACAGGATCAGGGGATGAACAGGCTGATTATTGATTTAAGAAGCAATCCAGGCGGCCTGGTGTCCGGAGTGTGTGATACCTTAAGAGAAATTCTCCCAAAAGGGCTTATTGTCTATACGGAAGACAAGTACGGGAACAGAAGCGAACAGAACTGTGATGGAAAATCGCCGATTGATATTCCGCTGGCTGTTTTGGTTAACAGCAGTTCTGCCAGTGCTTCAGAGATTTTTGCCGGAGCGGTACAGGATTATGGAACAGGTACAATTGTAGGCACTGTTACCTATGGGAAAGGGGTGGTGCAGGACACCTACCAGCTAAAGAATGGCGGCGCAGTAAAATTGACTGTTTCCCATTACTTTACACCAAAAGGTAATAATATTAATGGCAAGGGAATTACACCGGATGTGGAGATCGACATGCCGGCTGATTCAGAGATGGATGTTCAACTCAATAAAGCAAAAGAGATTTTGCTTCATTAGTTCTCCACAGGAAATCGTTGCAGGGGATGATTTCCTGTGGTATTCTATGCATATGAATGATACCATCGTTAACACAAAGGAGGGAGACAGAGCTTATGAAGGAATATATGATTACAACTGAAAATACGTGTGATATGCCATACGAATATTATAAAGAACATGATGTGGAATTTATGTACCTTCCCTGTACACTGGACGGCAGAGTCTATAATAAGGAACATGATATTGATCAAAAAGAATTCTATGTCCGTATGAGAAGTGGTTCTATGCCAACGACTTCCCAGGTAAATACGGAGGATGCAAAAAAGACCTGGCAGCCGATTCTGGATGCCGGAAAGGAAATCCTGCATGTTTCGTTTTCTTCTGGTTTAAGCGGTACCTATAACAGCTGCAGACTGGCGGCTGAAGAATTGATGGAAAAAAACCCGGAGTATAAAATCATTGTCATTGATACGCTGTGTGCTTCTATGGGGCAGGGCCTGATTCTTCAGAAGGTTTTGGAGAAAAAAGAACAGGGCAGCAGCCTGGATGAAACTGCAGAATGGCTGAAAGAGCATAAATTGAATCTCTGCCATGTATTCACTGTGGATGATTTGATGCACCTTCACAGAGGTGGGCGTGTGTCCAGGGTAAGCGCGGTTCTTGGTACTATGATTAATATAAAGCCTATGCTCCATGTGGATGATGAAGGGCATCTGATTCTTTTAAGTAAGGCAAGAGGACGAAGGAAAGCCCTTAATAACCTTGTGGACATGATGGAAGAACGGGTTGGAAGTTACAAGAATAAGAATGATACCATCTATATCAGTCATGGAGATTGTGAAGAGGATGCCTCCTATGTTTCGGAACTGGTAAAGAGCCGATATCCATCGGTGAAGTCTGTTATGTTAAATACAATTGGCTCAACGATAGGTGCACATGCAGGTCCGGGAACAGTTGCTTTATTCTTTATGGGAGATAGGCGATGAATAAACATACTGCAGAGGAACTTTTAAGTTTTATAGAGAAAAGTCCTACCAGTTTCCATGCAGTCGAATGTATGGCACTGGTACTTGAAGAGGCGGGTTTTAAACATCTGTACGAGGAAGAGTCATGGGATCTCAGACCAGATGGAAAGTATTACGTGACACGCAATGGATCCTCTCTCCTTGCATTTACAATTCCGCCGGAGGAGATGAAAAGCTTTCAGATTATCGCCAGTCATAGTGATTCCCCCACCTTTAAATTAAAAGAAAATCCTGAGATTGAGGCAGAGGGCCATTTTGTTAAGCTGAATGTGGAGAAATATGGTGGAATGCTGATGGCTCCCTGGTTTGACAGACCGCTATCACTTTCAGGAAGGCTCCTGGTTCGGGAAGAAAATCGGATTGTATCCCGACTGGTTAAGGTAGACAGGGATCTTGTTCAGATTCCAAGTCTGGCCATTCACATGAACAGGGGTGTCAATGATGGTTATGCATATAATCCCCAGAATGATATGCTTCCGTTATTTGGCGGAGAGGGAACAAAAGGCTCTTTGATGAAAATCTTAAGTGAGCAGGCCGGAGTATTACCGGAACATGTTCTGGGAATGGACATTTATCTTTATAACAGGATGAAAGGGAGTATATGGGGAGCGAAGGAGGAGTTCATTTCCAGCGCCAGGCTGGATGATCTTCAGTGTGCATTCTCTTCTTTAAAGGGCTTTCTGGCGAGCCGGAACCGGAAGCATGTGATGATGCACTGCGTTTTGGATAACGAAGAAGTGGGGAGTTTGACCCGGCAGGGAGCGGCATCCACTTTTTTGAAAGATACACTGGAACGGATTTCTGATGGAATGGGATTAGACAGGGCAAGCTATCTGCGCGCACTTGCATCCAGCTTTATGCTTTCAGCAGATAACGCACATAGCGTACATCCGAACTATCAGGATAAAACGGATCCCGGAAACCGTCCTTATATCAATGGGGGAATTGTGCTGAAGTTTAATGCGAACCAAAAGTATACGACGGATGGTATCAGTTCAGCAGTTTTCAGAACAATCTGCGCGCATGCGCAGGTACCCTGTCAGGTTTATGTTAACCGTTCGGATATACCGGGAGGCTCAACACTGGGCAATATTTCCAATGGACAGGTATCCTTACCTATGGCAGATATAGGCTTGCCTCAGCTGGCGATGCACTCCCCATATGAAACAGCCGGAGTGAAGGATACGGAGTATCTGATTAAGGCTGCAAGGACGTTCTATAGTTCCGATATTGAAATCATGAAGGATCATATCTATAAAGTTCATATGGATGATGAAACAGAAGTGTAAAAAAGAAAAGCTGCCAGTGGCAGCTTTCCTTGCATACTTTGGTATTAAGAAAGAAGAGGCTGCTATACAATGCTTTCATAAAAATCTGAAATTCCAGATAATGCTTTCAATATATGAAACAAAGTATCATAAATAGATAGAATAGTAGACGAAAGTGTTTCTGAATAATATAATAGTAACGATACATGAGATGTGAATACATAAAAAATCATACAAAATATACAATGGATAATGTGTCTGCAGCTTGCAGAAATAAGTTCTCAGACACGTTCCAGGAAAAGGGGGACTATGAAAAGTGTCATTGTCAAGTTTCGCGAGTTTTTGCCCAATGCCAGTAATACAGAGAAAGGCATCATCCGATATCTGTTAGCAAATCCGGAGAAGACGGCGGAGATGGGTGTCCGTGAACTGGCAAAAGAGGTTTACGCTTCACCTTCTACAATTACCAGACTCTGCCGGAAGACGGGCTTTGAGCATTACAAGGATTTCCAAAAATCCCTCATGTATGAAAACGTAATGCGTAAAGAAGTCATAGGGGATAAAAATTGTGAAATCAGCAAAGAGGATTCTACAGAACAACTTGTGAATAAAATTATTTATAAGAGTATTGTTTCTCTGGAGGATACAAAAAGCCTGATTGATGTGGAGGTGCTGGAAGAAAGCGTATCCATATTACAGGTGGCAGAAAAGATTTCAATTTTTGGAATGGGCGCATCTTTACTGGTGGCAAAGGATGCCTGTCTGAAATTCATGCGGGTCAATAAGGTATGTCTGGTGAATGAGGACTTTCACGCACAGCTGGTTCAGGCGAAGAATATGACCAGTGGGGATGCGGCAATTATTATCAGCTATTCAGGGATGACAAGGGAAATGGTGGAATGTGCGGAAATTTTAAAAGATGCCGGGGTTCCGATTATTGCCATTACCTGTTATCATGAGTCACCATTATCTAAAATTTCCGACTATAATCTATATGTTACAGCAACTGAGTTTGAGTTCCGAACCGGAAAGTTAGGTTCCAGGCTCTCCCAATTGGCAGTCATTGATATGCTATATGTGACATATGTCCAGAAAAACTATGAGACTTGTATGGACAGTCTTAGAAAGACCTATATCTCCAAAGAGGAGAAAACCAATCATGAGGGAGAGATTCGATGGCAGATTTAGAAAGACTGATAACAGAAAAGAGAAATACGAGCACTATGGCTCTGGATGAGATGTCTCCTTATGAAATTATAACAATCATGAATAAGGAGGATCAGAAGGTTCTGGATGCAGTCCATGATGCGCTTCCACAGATCGGAAGAGCCATAGAATGGACAACAGAAAGCCTGCAGAAGGGTGGGAGAATTATCTACATAGGAGCAGGCACCAGCGGACGCCTTGGTATTTTGGATGCCGTGGAATGTCCCCCTACTTTTGGAGTCTCTTATGACATGGTGGTAGGTGTAATTGCAGGAGGAGAAGGAGCATTTGTAAAGGCAGAAGAGGGGGCGGAAGATGATCCGGGGCTTGGGAAAGAAGATCTGAAGCGGATTAATCTTTCAGCCGATGATGTTGTGATAGGGCTGGCCGCCAGCGGCAGAACACCTTATGTAATTGGTGCACTTCAATATGCAAAGGAGGTGGGCGGCAGGACAGTAGCGATATCCTGCAATTCGAATACAAAGATTTCGGAGAAGGCGGACTGTGCGATAGAACTTCTGACT
>CAMKHH010000005.1 GCA_946412445.1 uncultured Eubacterium sp. | reverse complement strand
AAAATTCGGATAGGCTCTTGCCAATTCAAACGACTTAAAAAAAACTTCTTCCGGTTCAAAATTTTCCCTGTCCTGTATGTATTCTTTTAGTTTACCATCATCAATAATGTACCTTCCTATGTTGGTGAGCTGATCCACTTCATTATCAAATACAATAACCGCCTCTTTTGTCAGGCTCTTTACTCTCTCTGCCTGAATGTCTATCAAAGCCTGCTGCATATTGGTATAGATAATAACAATTGCGATTGCAGGTGCCAGGATAATCACCAGGTATGAGAATAACAAATTGACTGATTTCAACTGTTTCGCATCTTTTTTTGGGTGTTTTTTCTTCATAGAAGCGCCTCCAAATTCATAGTAAAAGAAGTTTAACATGAAAAGGAGGAAAGCGAAAGCAAAATCTCCTAATGCATTTTTCCTCAAAATATCTTATACTGTTAAGCATAACGTTGAAAAATAACAAAGGAGTACTTATGATATGATTCATACGATTTTACTGGATTTAGATAATACCCTGCTCGATTTTAACAAGGCGGAGTGCATAGCCCTGACCGGAACTTTAAAGCAGCTGGGAATAGACCCCAAGGAGCATATTCTGAAAAGATACAGTGAGTTGAATCTTGCGCAGTGGAAACTGCTGGAACAGGGTAAAATCAGCCGCAATGAAGTTAAAATCCGCCGTTATCGCCTTTTATTTGATGAATATAAGATTGACTGTTCCGCCAAAGAAGCAGCCAGGATTTACGAGAATTTGCTTGGTATGGGTCACTACTTTATGGATGGTGCCAAAGAGCTCCTTAAAGAACTGAAAGATACATACAGCCTTTATATTGTTACGAATGGAACAAAGAGTGTTCAGACAGGCCGAATCAAAAGTGCTGCGCTTGAAAAATATTTTCAGGATATTTTCATCTCCGAAGATATTGGTTTTAATAAACCAAGCCGGGAGTTTTTTGAACAATGTTTTGACAAGATTCCAGGTTTTGAAAAAGAAAGTACCGTCATTGTGGGTGACAGCCTCACCTCCGACATTCTGGGCGGAATAAACGCGGGTATCAAAACTATCTGGTTTAACCCGGAACGCAGGGAAAACACCTCGGATATTCTTCCCGATTATGAAATTGCTTTCTTAGGCGAACTGATTCCTTTATTGGATGCGTTAAAGTAAATCACACCTTATTTTCCATATCTTGGTATACAAAAGAACCTGCCACTGGCAGGTTTTCTGTATACCAAAGTATGCAAGGAAAGCTGCCAGTGGCAGCTTTTCTGTATGCTCAATATATTCATTCTCATCAATGGCCAAAGCTTTATGACAATGGGTATTTATCCGTAAGATTCTTAACCAATGCCTTTGCTTTTTCCCGGGCGGCTTCTCCCTCATGCAGCATCAGAGCAATTGCTTCTGCGATTTTGTCCATATCTTCAGCTTTCATGCCCCGGGCTGTGACGGCAGGTGTTCCCAGCCGAACGCCGCTTGTTACAAATGGTGACTGAGGATCATTCGGGATCGTATTTTTATTCGCAGTAATATTAACACTATCAAGAAGTACTTCCACTTCTTTTCCGGTTTTACCCATAGCAGCCAGATCAACCAGCATCAGATGATTATCTGTTCCCCCTGACACAATTTTAATTCCACGTTTTATCAAGCCATCGCAAAGAGCTTTTGCGTTTATTACAACATCTTTCCCATACTGCTGAAATTCATCGCCAAGTGCCTCTTTAAAGCAGACTGCCTTTGCCGCAATCACATGCATCAGCGGACCTCCCTGTATCCCCGGAAATACCGCTTTATTCAGCTTATGCTCTTTTGCAAACTCTTCACTGGATAATATCAGGCCTCCGCGGGGTCCACGCAGCGTCTTGTGGGTGGTAGTGGTTGTAACATGTGCATAAGGAATCGGACTCTCATGCTGACCGGTTGCCACCAGCCCTGCGATATGGGCCATATCCACCATCAGATACGCCCCCACCTCATCTGCAATCTCACGAAAGCGCTTAAAATCTATGGTTCTTGCATAAGCACTGGCTCCTGCAATAATCAACTTGGGTCTGTTCTCTTTTGCAATACGTTCTATTACCTCGTAATCAAGGAAACCCTGGTCATTCACGCCATAGGGAACAACATGAAAATAGGAACCGGACAGGTTCGCCGGACTCCCGTGAGTGAGATGTCCTCCATGAGCCAGGTCCATGCCCATAACCGTGTCTCCCGGCTGGAGTAATGCAAAGAATACCTCCATATTGGCCTGTGCTCCGGAATGTGGCTGGACATTGGCATAGGTACAGCCAAAGATTTCTTTGGCACGGCTGATGGCCAGTGATTCCACCTCGTCCACACATTGGCAGCCCCCATAAAATCGTTTTCCCGGATAACCTTCTGCATATTTATTGGTAAGAACGCTTCCCATGGCCGCCATCACGGCTTTGGAAACCCAATTTTCTGACGCAATCAATTCAATATGGCTGTTCTGGCGCTCCTGCTCTCTCTCAATCAAATCCGCGATTTCAGGATCCACCACTCTCACTTCATCTAAAGAATACATATCTGTTCCTCCTGGACATACTTATGTTTGTGTCTGACGCACACACTATGAACATAATACGGAAAAACAGATAAAATGTCAAGACTTATAGTTCAATTAACTGTTTTGGAGAATGTGTCAGGTTGTCGCATCCGTCTTCAGTCACTATGACCATATCTTCGATTCTCACTCCGCCAAATCCCGGAACATAGATACCTGGTTCCACCGTTTCAATCATGTTTGCCTGAAGAACTGTCTGATCGGCGACGGACAGGCGGGGTTCCTCATGGATGAACAATCCAACACTATGTCCCAGTCCGTGTCCAAAGCACTTCCCATAACCTGCCTCTGTAATAAGATCCCTTGCCACCTTGTCCACTTCACAGCCCTTTAAGCCTGCCCGGATCACTCCAAGAGCCGCTGCCTGCGAGCGGAGAACCACATCATAAATTTCCTTCTGCTTTTCATCAGCCTTACCAATCACTACTGTTCTTGTCATATCCGAACAATAGCCTTTATAGAGACACCCGAAATCCATTGTAACAAAGTCTCCGGCTTCCAGCTTCTTTTCTGACGGAATAGCATGAGGCATGGAAGAATTCACACCGGAAGCGATAATCGAATCAAATGAAAATCCTTCTGCTCCATGCTGCTTCATCTCGTATTCCAGACGCGCTGCCACCTCAAGCTCTGTCAGACCCGGCTTTAAGAAATTCAAAATAGCGGTAAAGGCTGCATCACCGATGCTCTCCGCTTTTCTAAGATATTCCAGTTCCTCCGGTGTCTTAATCTGTCTTAAATTATTGACAGACTGTCCCATCGGAACCCACCCTTCCATATCCAGCTCCTGGTTATATTTAAAAAATTCACTGCATAACATGGAACAGTCCTCATAACCCAGTATCTTTGCATGATCCCGCTCTATACATTCCTTCAGGATATCAATACGTTTATGCTCCCGGTTCTCCTCTGCTACCGTAAAATCACTTTCGCCTGCAGCGGCCTCCGTGTATCGGGAGTCTGTGATGAGTACGTGTTGATTTACGGAGATATAAAGAACTCCTTCTCCTCCTCTGAATCCGCTTATATAACGCATATTATAAGGATCTGTAATCAACAGTGCATCAATATCTTTTTCTTTTAACAAATTGTCTGTCTTTGTCATCATTTCGCCTCGTACTCCTTTTTGTAAGTATTTTTCCTTTGTATCTATCATCTTATCACAAAGAATATTTTTTTGCCAGTGGCAGGTTCTCTGTGTGACTAACTCACAGAACTTTTTCTTTATCTGTATTATTCTATACACAGAAAGAAATACTAGATAAAAAGAAGAGCAGTGTTAAAGTTCTTCATAAAGTGGAGGTAAAATATATGTCAGTAGTTCATGTAACAAAAGAAAACTTTGATAAAGCAATTAATGTTTCAGACAAGACAGTTGTGGTGGATTTTTTTGCTACCTGGTGCGGACCCTGCAAGATGCTGTCTCCTGTAGTAGAACAGGCTGCTGAAGAAATCAATGATGCGGCATTCTACAAAGTGGATATTGATGAAGAGATGGAATTGGCTCAGAGGTATCAGATTATGAGTGTACCTACTCTCCTGTTTCTGAAGAACGGTGAAGTGGTAAATAAAAGCGTTGGCGCCATTCCACTGGAGCAGCTGAAAGATATGATAGATTCTGTTAAATAGGTTCGAAATTCCAGACGCAAAGTCTGAAAACAAAAATATGGGAGCACTGCTTTTATTGCAGTGCTCCCATATTTTTGTTTATCCGTAGATTTCAGGATACCTGAATCATTACCTTTCCTGTTCTCCTATATTCTGGTTTTGTAAATACATCTACAATATTCTCCAGCGGAACGACATTTGTAATCAGGCTCTCCAGATCAATAGTCTTAGACTCTAATACGGCGATTGCTCTTTCAAAGGTATATGGATTAATAAATGAAGAGGTAATCTTCAATTCTTTTTTAAAGACGTCATCCGGCTTCAGAGGAAAACTGTCTTCCGGAGCTGCCAAGCCAAAGAACATCACCGTTGCGGCCTTTCCCGCCAGCTGCACTGCCTGTTCCTGGGTATGAATATTACCGACACACTCAATCACGACATCTACATTCTTACAGTACACATCCAGGACTGCCTGTACATCCTCTTCCAGTGGATTGATCACCTTTGTGGCTCCAAGCTTTAGTGCCTGCTCCCTCTTTTCTTCCACCGGTTCAGACAGAATCAGTTTTGATGCTCCCGCATGCTTCGCCAGCTGGAGCATAATCATTCCGATAGGGCCCCCGCCGATTACCAGCACTGTGGATCCAACTTCAATATTACAGAGATCTATACCGTTCAGACAGCAGGAAATGGGTTCCGCCATGGCTGCTTCTATAAAACTCAAATCTTCTGAAAATTTGTATACCTGCTTTTCACGCATCACAACATATTCTGCAAAAGCGCCATCCACGGTCGTACCAACGCCAACCATCCCGGTACAGAAATGTTCTTTCCCGGTCTTACAGTAATAGCACTCTCCACAGGTATCATTCGGATCACCGCTTACACGGTCTCCCACTTTTACCGCTGTAACCTTCGAACCTGTCTTTACGACGACACCTGAAAACTCATGTCCCGGAATCAGCGGGGGATTCACCTCGAATGCACCGCCGTCCCCATTGAATATATGGATATCTGTTCCGCAGATCCCGCAGTACTTCACCTGAATCATCACTTCATTGTCTTTAAGTTCTTTTTCGGGAACTTCTTCTACTCTCAAATCTTGTCTGCCATGATATACAGCCGCCTTCATATTCCCATCCTCCTGAATTGAAATAAAAATCTATGACCCTATAATACCACGCTCAAGGGAATATATCCATAATTTCTTTCCGTCTAAACAGTCTCTATCATCTTGTCCACAGGAAGTATCATACATATTCCATGAGCCGGAGACTTGATCCCCGACTTTTCTTTAACAGCCGCCATAATTCCCTCAGCTACCTCTTCGTCAACGATACTGAGAACCATCTCTCTTTCATAACCTACAGTAATACCCATAATCTTTTCCACATTGAGTCCTACCCCACGGGCATTCAGTATCGTGGCCCCGCACGCACCCTGTTCATGGATAATATCAGTAATCTCCTCAGCAAAGCCGCTGTTCACTACAATAAAGAGGGCTTTTTTATTCTTCATTACTTTTTCCTCCACCATTAAAATGATAACCCGTCTACACTTATAGTAAACGCGATTCCAGTATTTGGCTTATCAAACTTATATTTTCTCACAAGCAGTCCCAGCACATTATCGGCTTTTTCCCTTGTAAGAACACAGGTTATAATTACCTTATTTTCTTCGGGCGTAAACCCGAATGCCTCCACCAGAGAAGGTTTGGCCGATGCCGCACCCTTTCCATATAGGATATGAACTACTTTTGCATCTTCATCCGAAAGAAAATCAAGCAGAGAACTTTGCAGCTTCCTCCCCGCAATCAGAATAAGATAGACAATATTCTTTCGTTTATCACCGTTCATACTCTACATCCTCCGCATCATCAGCCAATAAATTTTCCAGATCCATAACTTCTTCTTCCACTGTTTCCCTTCTAATCTTTTTCAGTCGTACTTCATATATAATACCTAAAATCTGCACAGCAATCAAGGGCGTAACTGAAATAAAAGCAATTATACCAAATCCATTGGTTAAAACAGACTGTGCCCTGGAACCTGCCGTGGCTGCGACTGCCTGTGCAACACCAAGGGTCAGGGGGGTGAGAAACGCGGATGTAAGCGCCCCGCCGGTAACACCTCCCGAATCAAATGCAAGCCCTACAAAGAGCTTCGGTGCAAATTTCATCAGGATAATTGCCACTGCATAAAGCGGTATCAAAAAGTAAAGGATGTTGATTTGTGTAAGGATTTTAAGCATGCTCAGCAAGGCGGCAAATCCAATTCCAATAGCCAGCGTTGTCCGTATGGTGGATTTCTTGATGTGCCCTTTGGTAATTTCATCCACCTGGTCTCCCAGCACCGTAACCGCCGGCTCTGACAGCGTAATAGCGACACCCAGAATAAATCCAATCACTAACAGCAGCCACTTATACCAGCCCGGACGTGACGGATCGAAGAAAATTTCACCGATATACTTAGCTGCGTAGGCAAACCCATAGTCAATTCCCGATAGAAAGATTAAAAGCCCGAAATAAACAGGAATCGTCCCCATCAGTATCCGGATGAGTTCTTTTGCCGGAAGCTTAATCAGTATAAACTGGAACACCAGAAAGACCAGAACAATTGGAAGAATCGCAAAAGCCACATCCCATAAGTTTCCCAGAAGAATGCTTCTCAGCGTTTCCGTCGTTTCCGGCATATAGGCATTTGCCTGGGGAACTACTCCGCCGTTTTTGATTTTTAACAGAATTCCATAGATAAATACTGCCAAAATCGGTCCGACTGATGCCATTCCGATAATGCCAAACGTGTCATCGGTTGTTTTGCTCTTTGACATCGTCGTGGATGCCCCCATACCAAGAACCAGTATAAAGGGTACCGAAATATCGCCCGTGGTGGCTCCGCTGCCATCAAACGCCAGAGCTATAAATTCTTCCGGTACAAAAATTGCAGTCAGGAATATTACAATATACAATACAGCAAATACGATTTTAATATTGATATTCTTTAGAATGCGGAACAATGCAAATCCGACGAATACACCGATCCCTACGCTCATAATCCAAATAAACGTAGTAACATCAACAATATCCATCAACATATGGGTTTGCCTTGCCAGAACCGCCAGAGCCGGCTCAGCCACCGTTGAGAGCAGACCGAACAATAATCCGAAGGTGATAATAAAAACAGTCTTCTTAAGTTTTACCAGAGAGTTTCCCACCAGTTTACCAATAGGCAGAATACTTTCATCCAGCCCCACCAGAAATAATGATTGCCCCACTACAACAGATACATATCCGATAAGTAATTTCACATAGTTAAATGCATCTTCCATGGGTGAAACAAACACACACATCACAATCATAACGGCAGCGAGGGGTAATGAGGATACAAAGGTTTCTTTTAATGTACGAATTGTCTTCATAAGATCATAGTTTACACATTTCTGTGCATAGTGCCTCCCTTCAGTTGTCTTTTACTATAAAAATCCGGGCAAGTTTGGTCGACCGGATTTTTATGAACTATATTATTATACCTCAAATTTGGTGTTCGCACAACAGTAGAACACTGAAAAGCAAAGACAAACCGTATTACGTATCTCTATTATCCCTTGATTTTGCTCACCCGGTCATTTGCTTCTTTATATAAATCCCCGGGATCTGCTCCTATATCAAATCTTCCATCTTCATAAAGAATCCTTCCGTTGACCATTGTCAATTTTACATTGCTTTTGCTGCCGCTGTAAACAATATTTCTTGCTATATTATTTACAGGCTGCATATTCGGCTGATTTAAGTCAATCAGAATCAAATCGGCCAGCTTTCCCTCTGCCAAGGTGTCACACTCTGTCAGTCCCATCGCCTTTGCACCTCCGCTTACTGCCATATATAAAACCGACTCTGCCTTTAATGCGGACGCATCTTGATATTTCAGCTTCTGAAGCCCCGTTGCCAGGAACATTTCCCGAAACATATCCAGACAGTTATTGCTGGCAGGACCATCCGTTCCGATTCCGAGTTCGATTCCGAGCTCCAGCATCTTTTCAAGCGGTGCAATTCCACTGGCTAATTTCACATTGGAGCCTGGATTAGTGACCACATACAACCCTTTCTCCCTGAAAATCTCCAGATCTTCCTCTGACATATGAACACAGTGAAATCCACCTCCGCCAAATTCAAATAAGCCCAGTTTGTTCAGATATACCGTAGGCGTCATGCCATTGCGCGCAATGCATTGCTGTACCTCCGAAAGGCTTTCCGAATTATGCGTGTAGACCGGTGCCTGATACTTGTGTGCCAGATCCGATAATTTTTCCAGCAATGCCCGGGATGTGGTGTATTCGGCATGGAACCCCAGTTTATAGCTGATTCTTTCATGATAATTGTTATAGGTCAGATATTCCGCTTCTACCTCCTCTATGGAGCTTTGGAAATCATTTAGCCCTGAAGTGAGTACCGTCCGAAACCCCGTATCCACAGAAGCCTGTACATTCTGTTCTGTAAAGTAATACATGTCAAAGTTAGAAGTGATTCCACTTGTCAGATATTCCAGAATTGCCAGTTTGGAAAAGCAATAGACATCTTCTTTCGTCAGTTTGGCTTCCATGGGAAATACCTGATCATTCAGCCAGGAGAGCAGTGGAAGGTCATCTGCATATGACCTTAAAAAAGTCATTGGTGAATGCGTGTGGGCATCTTTGAATCCCGGCATCAGAAGATTCCCTTTACAATCCAGCTCCCTGTCCCACTGCTTTTCGTCCCTTTGTTCCTTCACCGCTCCCACATGGGTGATGCGGCTTCCTTCCACCCAGAGTTCACCGTCCTCTATTTTAATACCGTCCGTCATTGTAAGCAGTTTACAGTTATGAAATCTTACGCTCATAGCCTTTCCTTCCCTCCTTTTCCTTTACCGTTTTCCTTTATCATAGATTTCTCCAAGTGCACGGGGTGCATGGTTGTGTTTTGAGAAGAATATCAGCAAAACAAGAGTCAGAATATATGGAAGTATCATCACAAGATCAGAGTAGGCACTGGGCATCTTTAAGATCAATACCAGCTGGTTTCCTCCTGACTTTGCAAAACCAAAGATCAGACATGCCGCTAATGTAGGAAGTATCTTCCAGTTTCCGAATATCAGGGCCGCTATGGCCAGATAGCCGTATCCCACATAAATCGCGGATGAAAAGTTAGCGGATATTGAATAGGCAAAGCACATACCGGCTATTCCTGATAGAGCGCCCGATACCAAAACAGCCGCCAGTCTGACCCGTCCCACACGGATACCCGCCGCATCCACTGCATGGGGGTTATCTCCACAGGCTCTTAAGTGAAGCCCGTATCTGGTTTTATAAAGTACAAACCATGCAATAAAGGCCACAATTACAATCACAATTTCAAAGGGATAAAGCCTGGTAAAGACGGCTCCCAGAAGCGGTATCTTCGCCAGTCCCGGAACTGTAACCCGGGTGGACACTCCCAGCTGAAATTTATCAGACGGTGCCCCGAATAAAATCGGATTTAACTGTTTAACCAAAAAAGTAGTAAGTGCTGCCGCCAGAATATTCAGCACCACACCACTGATTGTCTGATCAGCCTTAAACTTAATACACAACGCTGCATGGAGCAGAGAATATGCCGCGCCTCCCAGCATAGCAAAAAGAAGTGCAAGCAATACCTGGGACATAGATCCCGCCTGAAACATGTCAGCAGTTAATACGACAAATAAGGAACCGATAAAAGCGCCAAATCCCTGCAGCCCCTCCAGCGCCAGATTCGTAATCCCGCTTTTTTCACAGTAAATTCCTCCAATTGCCATAATAAACAAAGGCAGTGCAAATGAAAGACCGTCAATTATAATTGTATTCATATCAGTGCACCTCCTGTTTCTGGCCATCTTTTGTCTCTTCTGAAATTTCCTCTTTCATTTTAGCAACCCAATCCTTTATAAACACTCCACAGGCACTGCACAGCAGAATAATTCCAGTGATAACAGACGCGATTTCTGCCTGTACTCCTCCGGCAGAACTCATGTAAGTGCTTCCCTTACTTAAAATTGTAATCAGGAAGGAGGAAAAGATATTTCCAATCGGATTCGCATTTCCTAAAATTGCGACGGCAATGGCATCGAATCCGGTAGACGGCAATACTTTGGGCTGTATGGATGCAAAATATCCAAGGAAATATGTCACTCCCGCCAGTCCTGCCAATCCCCCTGAAATCATCATGGTCAGAACTATATTTTTCCCCACGTTCATCCCTGCATACTTCGCCGCCTTCGGACTGGCCCCCACTGCCTTAATTTCAAAGCCTGCAGTCGTTCTTTGAATCAGAAAGCGCAGTAAGAAAGCAGCAATTACTGCGAGTACAATTCCAAGAGGAATATCAATCTTCAGATTTCCGACTGCTGTTCCCATCAGCGTAAGTCTGGAAGCATCTGTCACCTCTTTAGACTGTCTTGATACCGGATCCACATATTTTGTGTTAATGAAAAATGCAATGACATACTGCGCAATATAATTGAGCATGATGGAGGATACCACTTCATTGATATTAAATTTATGCTTTAGAAATCCAATCAATCCGCCCACCAGCATACCGGCTGCAATTCCGATGAAAAGAACCAGCAGTTTCGCAAGCGGTGCAGGCAGAGATGCCGCATACCCTACCGTAATTGAAGCTATGAATCCGGCAGTCAGCATTTGTCCCGAAACCCCGATATTAAATAATCCAGCCTTCAATGCAAGCGATACTGCCAAAGCTGCAAAGAGCATCGGAGTCATGGCATTTAAGAAGCTGGTAAAGTCTGTGAGAGGACTTTTAAACCCTGCATAAGAGGGTTTTGACAGAATTCCACAGCCCTGCAGCAGATTTTTAAAAGCTTGAAACGGCGAACCTCCGGTTAATGCGATAACAGCAGACCCTGCAATCAGGCTGATTATGATGGAAAAAACAGGGATTGCAATAAATTGAGTCTTTTCATTGCCCAACAGCTTAACAAATCCCTTTTTAATTTCATATTTCACTTTTCTCATGAGTTTTTACCCCCATCATAAATTCTCCGACTTCGTTGGCGCTTAAAGCTCTGGCATCTGCTATTTTCAACATTTCTCCACCATATACAACTCCGATGGTATCGGCAAGCTCCATAATCTCATCGAGCTCCAGAGATACCAGTAATACCGCTTTCCCCAAATCACGTTCCTGTAAAATCTGTTTCTGGATATTTTCAATCGCACCAATATCCAGACCTCTGGTTGGCTGGACAAAAATCATCAATGGATTTTGCAATTCGATTTCTCTTCCGATAATTGCTTTCTGCTGGTTTCCCCCGCTCATGGATCGGACTTTCGTTTTTGTTCCTCTTCCGCTTCTGATATCGTAGGATTCAATGATCTCTTTCCCATATTGGTCTATCTTTTTATTTTGCAGGATTCCCTGTTTTGACAATGGCTCTTTAAAATAACTGCGCAGTGCAATATTCTCTGCAAGTGTAAAATCCAATACCAGTCCGCAGTTATGCCGGTCTTCCGGTATATAGGAAATACCATCTATCATTCTTTTTCGAATGTTGTAATCTGTGATATCTTTTCCGTTTAAGATGATTGTCCCCTTTTTTGCCGGCAGCATGCCGGCTATGGCATCTGCAATTTCTGTCTGCCCGTTTCCTGACACTCCGGCAATTGCAAATATCTCTCCTCCTCTTATGGAAAAGCTGACGTTTTTGACAACCGGGAATTTATCCGCATTATGAACAGTCAGATTTTTTACTTCCAGCACCACATCTTTATACTCCGGTGTTTTCTTTGCCAGATTTAAGATAACCTCTCTCCCCACCATAAGATTGGCCATCTCTTTTGTAGATGTATCGGCAACATCCCTGACCGCAATCAGCTTTCCCTGATTCAGAATCGCACAACGGTCTGCCACTTGTTTTATTTCCTCCAGCTTATGTGAAATGAGAAGAATCGTTTTTCCATCCGCTCTCAAAGAGCGGATGATTTCCAGCAGCGATTCTATTTCCTGTGGCGTCAAAACAGCGGTTGGCTCATCAAAAATCAGAATCTCAGATTCCCGGTAAAGCATCTTCAGTA
>CAMKHH010000004.1 GCA_946412445.1 uncultured Eubacterium sp. | reverse complement strand
ATGCATAACAGAGTGTGGGTTCTGGCGGCATGGCAGATTCATGTAAACCGCTATCCGGTCATGGGAGAACACACGGTAATCAGCACCTGGGCGCATGATTTTAAGGCATTTCAGGGTTTTCGTAATTTCACTATGGAAAGTGATAAGGGAGAGATGCTGGCCTATGCCAATTCCACCTGGGCTTATATGAATCAAGAGACGGGTTATCCTGAGCGGGTGACGCAGGATGTGGTGGATGCCTACGGGTTGACAGCAGAGTTTCAGGCAGATTTTGGGCCGCGCAAGATCCAGCTTCCCAGGGAGGGTCGAGAGACTTTTGACTCGTTTACGGTTAAGGAATACCATCTGGATACAAATCACCATGTGAACAACGGACAATATATCCAGCTGGCCGAGGGGTATCTGCCGGCTGACTTTGAAGTGAAGCGGATGCGGGCGGAATATAAGCAGCAGGCCCGTCTGGGGAATGTAATGTCGCCTGTGCTTTACCGGATACCAAAGGGATATCTGGTAACACTGAATGATGAGGGAGATAAGCCCTATGTTACTATAGAATTTAAAGCAACAGTTTAGCCATGCAAAATTGAGCGAATGATTAAACTGTTATAATTCAAAATGCAGGAGAATTCATATATGTTGGAGATAGGAAGAAAACAGTCACTTGTTATAGTGAAGAAGGTAGATTTCGGTGTATACCTGGGGGAGCAGGTGAATGCTTCCATGGATGAGCGTGTGCTGCTGCCGAAAAAGCAGGTTCCCGAAGGAGCAGGTGAGGGGGATGAGTTGGAGGTATTCCTCTACAGGGACTCTTCCGACAGGTTGATTGCCACCACGAATGAGCCTAAGCTGCAGCTGGGTGAAGTGAAGGAACTGACTGTGGCAGCCGTGGGTAATATCGGAGCATTTCTGGACTGGGGGCTGGAAAAGGATCTATTCCTTCCGTTCAAAGAACAGACCAGAAAAGTGGAGCCAGGTGACAGTTGTCTGGTTGCTTTGTATGTGGACAAGAGTGGCCGGCTTTGTGCGACGATGAAGGTCTATCATTATTTAAAGACCGGATCTCCCTATGTAATCGGAGATGAGGTGGAAGGAACAATTTATGAAATCAGTGCCAATTTCGGGGTCTTCGTTGCCGTGGATGAACGATATTCCGGTTTGATTCCAAAAAAAGAGGCACAGGCCGGCTATAAGGTGGGTCAAAGACTGAAACTGCGTGTGACGGAAGTGAAAGAGGATGGGAAATTGACGCTTTCTGCCCGTCAGAAAGCATATGTGCAGATTGAAGAGGATGCGGAGAATGTATTACAGGTCATTGGAGAGTTTGCCAATGCACTTCCCTTTGATGACAAGGCATCTCCGGAAGTGATACAGCGTGAGTTTGGGCTTAGTAAGGGAGCTTTTAAAAGAGCTGTAGGGCACTTGCTGAAAGAGAAACAGATTGAGATTCGGGACGGGAAGATATACCGCAGATAAAAAGGAGGATAAATTGGGATTCGTACATCTGCATACACATACGGAATATAGCCTCCTGGACGGTTCCAACAAGATAAGGGAATACGTGACCAGGGTGAAGGAGCTTGGTATGAACAGTGCTGCCATCACAGATCATGGTGTGATGTTCGGCGTAATTGATTTTTACCGTGCGGCAAAGGAAGCGGGGATTAACCCCGTTCTGGGATGTGAAGTTTATGTGGCACCCGGTTCCCGTTTTGATCGTGAGATCGGGGCCGGAGAGGAGCGATATTACCATCTGGTTTTACTGGCTGAGAATAACCAGGGTTACAACAACCTGATGAAGATTGTCTCCATGGGATTTGTGGAAGGATATTATTATAAGCCCCGCGTGGACATGGAACTGTTGAAGAAGTACCATGAGGGGCTCATTGCGCTGTCCGCATGTCTGGCAGGGGAGGTTTCCAGATATCTGGTGAAGGGACTGTATGAGGAAGCAAAGGAAGCCGCACTGCGTTACCGCGATATTTTCGGGGAAGGGAATTTCTTTTTGGAGCTTCAGGATCATGGGATGCCGGAACAAAGACTTGTGAACCAACAGATGCTTCGCCTGAACCGTGAGACGGGAATCGGGCTGGCTGCAACGAATGATGTTCACTATACCTATGCCGAGGACGAGGCGGCTCATGACATCCTGCTTTGTATTCAGACGGGTAAAAAGCTGGCAGATGAGAATCGTATGCGGTATGAAGGCGGCCAATTCTACGTGAAGTCACCGGAAGAGATGGCAGAATTATTTCCTTATGCACCGGAGGCATTGGAGAATACGCAGAAAATTGCTGACCGTTGTCACGTCGACATTGAATTCGGTGTAACGAAGCTGCCCAGATATGATGTGCCAGAGGGATATACCGCATGGGAATATCTGAATAAACTTTGTCTGGAAGGTCTGGAGCGTCTGTATCAAAATCCGGATGAGGAACTTAAAGACCGTCTTTCTTATGAGCTGGACACCATTAAATCCATGGGCTATGTGGACTACTTTCTGATTGTATGGGATTTTATAAAGTATGCCAGAGATCATGATATTATCGTGGGCCCGGGAAGGGGCTCAGCGGCCGGAAGCATCGTAGCCTATACACTTGGGATTACACAGCTCGATCCCATACGTCACAACTTACTGTTTGAACGTTTCCTGAATCCGGAACGTGTCTCCATGCCGGATATCGATATTGATTTCTGTTTCGAACGAAGACAGGAGGTCATCGACTATGTGGTGCGTAAGTATGGTAAGGATCGTGTGGTGCAGATTGTAACCTTTGGAACCATGGCTGCCCGCGGTGTGATCCGGGATGTGGGACGTGTGCTGGACATGCCCTATGCATCCGTGGATGTGATTGCAAAGATGATTCCCAATGAACTTAACATTACCATAGATAAGGCTTTACAGATGAACCACGAATTGAAGACTGTCTATGACACCGACGAAGAAGTACATCATTTGATTGATATGTCCAGGCGGCTGGAAGGACTTCCGCGTCATACCTCCATGCATGCTGCCGGAGTTGTTATTTCACAAAAGAATGTGGATGAATATGTACCGCTGTCCAGATCCTCCGATGGTACGATTACAACCCAGTTCACGATGACCACGCTGGAGGAGCTCGGTCTTTTGAAGATGGATTTTCTGGGGCTCCGTACACTGACGGTCATTCATAATGCTCAAAAACTGGCGGAACGGGACAATAGCATAACTCTGGATTTGATGAATATTGATTATAATGATCCCAAAGTACTTGACATGATCGGTTCGGGTAAGTGCGAAGGAGTATTCCAGCTGGAAAGCGCCGGGATGAAGAGCTTCATGAAGGAGCTGAAACCGAAAAGCCTGGAGGATATCATAGCGGGAATTTCACTTTACCGTCCGGGTCCTATGGATTTTATTCCACAGTATATCCGCGGCAAGAATCACCCGGAGGCAATCACATACCGCTGTCCGCAGCTGCAGCCGATACTTGAGCCAACCTATGGATGTATCGTCTACCAGGAGCAGGTTATGCAGATCGTACGGGACTTGGCCGGCTACACGCTTGGACGCAGCGATTTGCTGCGGAGAGCGATGTCTAAAAAGAAGGCATCCGTGATGGAAAAGGAGCGCCGGAATTTTGTGTACGGAAACCCGGAAGAGGAAGTGCCCGGCTGCGTATCCAATGGAATTGACGAAGAGACTGCGAATAAGATTTATGATGAGATGATTGATTTTGCCAAATATGCGTTTAATAAATCGCATGCTGCGGCATATGCGGTGGTTTCTTATCAGACCGCTTATCTGAAATATTATTATCCTGTGGAATTCATGGCAGCTATCATGACCTCCTGCATAGATAATCCGGGTAAGGTCGCTCAATATATCCTGAACTGCAGATCTATGAACATAAATCTGCTTCCTCCGGACATTAACCGGAGTGAAGGTGTATTCACTGTGGAACAGGGAGCAATCCGTTATGGCCTTTCTGCCGTAAAAGGAATTGGAAAGCCAGTCATGGACGCTGTTGTAGAAGAACGCAAAAGCCGTGGAGAATACCGAAACTTAAAAGATTTCATTGAACGGTTAAGCGGAAAAGAAGTAAATAAGCGGACGCTCGAGAATTTTATTAAGGCAGGAGCCTTTGATTGCCTGGGGGGGACCAGAAAGCAGTTCATGATTGTCTATCAGCAGGTGCTGGAGGAGACAAACCGGGATAAGAAGAACGCCCTGACGGGACAGATGAGCCTGTTTGATCTGGTTTCTCCGGAAGAAAGATCCGCTTATGAAATCAGTTTTCCGGATGTGGGAGAGTATACAAAAGAGGAAAAGCTGTCATTTGAAAAAGAAGTGCTTGGGGTGTATATAAGCGGCCATCCGCTGGAAGAATATGAAGAGAGATGGAAAAAGAATATCTCCGTTGTTACTTTGGATTTCCTGCCTGATGAAGAGACCGGAGAGCCAAAGGTTCTGGATGGGGCAAAAGAGATTGTCGGCGAGATAAAACCGTTAAATTTACAAAAAATAATAAAACCATGGCTTTCCTGACGGTGGAGGACTTACTGGGAACCGTGGAGGTTGTGGTATTTCCCAGAGATTATGAAAAGAATGCAGCGCTGATGAATGTGGATTCCAAAGTGTTTATCAAAGGGCGGGTATCGCAGGAAGAGGACAAACCCAGCAAATTAATCTGCGAACGGATTTATGCATTTGAGGAGACGCCCCGGGAACTTTGGATTCAGTTTTCCACCCGGGATGATTACGAAAAAGAGGTGGCACATCTGTATGAAGTACTCCGGGATTCCGATGGGTCGGACCACGTTGTACTGTATATCCGGTCGGACAAAGTGCTGAAACGTCTGCCGTCCAGCCGAAATGTGAATATAGACACCCAACTTTTGAATCAGCTTACATCCATCTATGGTCGTGAGAACGTGAAAGTTGTCGAAAAGAGTATTGAAAAACGTGGAAAAATGCTTTAAAATATAAAATGTATGTGGAAATTTTGAACTGTGATTTTTATCATAGATGGATATAGGATGGAGGAATTTAGATGGCTACAGAGACGCAATTGAAAACAATCGGTGTTTTAACCAGCGGCGGGGATGCTCCGGGCATGAATGCCGCAATTCGGGCAGCAGTACGCCGTGGTCTTCAAAAGGGTGCAAAGATGAAAGGTATCCTGAAGGGCTATGATGGCCTCATGAATGAGGAAATTATAGATTTATCTGCAAGAGATGTGTCGGATACGATACAGCGCGGAGGAACAATCCTTTATACAGCACGCTGTGCGGAGATGCGTACGGAAGAAGGGCAGAAGAAAGCAGCGGAGGTCTGCCAGAAGAATGGAATCGACGGGTTGGTTGTAATCGGCGGTGACGGTTCTTTTGCAGGGGCACAGAAGCTGGCTAATTTAGGAATTAATACGGTGGGTGTTCCGGGAACCATAGATTTGGATATTGCCTGTACAGAGTATACCATTGGTTTTGATACGGCGGTGAATACTGCCATGGAAGCCATAGATAAGGTGCGTGATACCTCCACCTCCCATGAACGCTGCAGCATTATTGAGGTTATGGGAAGGAACGCCGGATATCTTGCGTTGTGGTG
Organism: uncultured Eubacterium sp.; assembly: GCA_946412445.1. Classification (GTDB taxonomy): domain Bacteria; phylum Bacillota; class Clostridia; order Lachnospirales; family Lachnospiraceae; genus Novisyntrophococcus. Next base: position 7,728 of record CAMKHH010000004.1, on the reverse strand, counting down.
TGGAATTGCCAATGGTGCAGAGGATATTCTTCTTCCGGAAAAGTATGATTACGATGAACAGCGGATCATCGAGAACATTATCGAAAACCGCAGGAAGGGTAAAAAGCATCATATTATTGTCAACGCAGAAGGAATCGGGCATTCTTCAAGTATGGCAAGAAGGATTGAGGCTGCCACAGGAATCGAGACACGTGCCACCATACTGGGGCATATGCAAAGGGGCGGAAGTCCTACCTGCAAGGATAGAGTTTATGCATCGGTCATGGGTGCATACGCAGTGGATCTTCTTCTATCCGGAAAAACCAAAAGAGTTGTAGGATACAGGAACGGAGAATATATGGATTTTGACATCAATGAAGCCCTTGCCATGACAAAATCAATACCGGAGTATCAATATGAAATTGCCAGGGCACTTTCCTATAATTATAATAGATAATAAGTTGCAGATATGTGGCCGCCGCAAAAAGATAATTTGTGGCGGTTTTTTGCAACTGGTACAGCGTATGGCAACCGGTGCAGGGACACAGGCAGGAGAGAGGTATGATTACGAGCAGTTCAAATGCCCAGGTAAAGCGGGTAATACAGTTAAACAACAAATCAAAAGAACGTAAAAAGCAGAAGCTTTTCGTCGCAGAAGGAATTAAGATGTTTCAGGAAGCCCCCAGAGAGTGGATTGAACGTATATTTGTCACAGAGGACTTTGAAAAAGAGCATGGGGAGTATCTGTCCAAAACAGAGTATGAAGTGGTGGAAGAGCGTATCTTCCGCCAGATGTCTGACACCCAGTCACCTCAGGGGGTTTTGTGTCTGATCCGGATGCCGGCTTATACCTTACAGGGGGTTCTGTCCGGAGCCCATCCTCTATGTATGATATTAGAAGACTTACAGGACCCGGGGAATTTGGGGACCATCGTGAGGACTGCTGAGGGAGCCGGTGTAACCGGATTGCTGATGAGTAAAAACACCGTGGATATTTACAACCCCAAGACCATTCGTTCCACGATGGGTTCTATATACCGGGTTCCGTTTGTATATATAGAAGATCTATGTGAAATATTATCAGAACTTAAGCGCAGAGGAATTATCACATATGCCGCCCATCTTCAAGGGGAGCATACGTATGATAGTGAGGACTACACGGGGGGGACAGCATTTTTCATCGGAAATGAAGGAAATGGTCTGAGTAAAAGGCTTGCAGACAGATCTGATTATCTGATTCGGGTACCCATGGAGGGAGAAGTGGAGTCTTTAAATGCTGCGGTAGCATCTTCCATACTTATGTATGAGGCATATCGTCAGAGGCGTTTTGTTACAAAAACTTAAGATTCATATACTCGACTTTTAAGGTATGTTACGATACAATAGTTATAAAGGTGTGAATTGCTTGGAGGCAGATATGGAAAAGAAAAAGAAGAAACAAAGAAGATTGATATTTAAGACAACCATACTGGTTATCCTTCTGTGTGTTATGGGAGTATCCATCTTTGTTCTGGCCGGAGGACTTGAGAAAAAAGACAAGAAGCCGGCTGACAGCAGCGGATCTGAATCGGCAGCAGGAGAAGACGAACCGGGAAGCTCGTCGGTATCGGCGCCGGTCTCCAATCCTGCGGATGATAAAGCTGCAATCCTGACAGAGGCGGAACAGATGGCCGTGCAGTATGACTTTGAAGGTGCAATTGCAAAGCTGAACGAAATTCCGGACGCGAACAGTGATCCCGATATTCTTACAAGGATAGCTGAGTTTCAGGCGGCACAGAACGGACTGGTGGCCACGGATCCGACACAGGTGACTCACGTATTCTACCATTCTTTAGTGGTGGATCCCCAGAAGGCTTTTTTTCAGCAGAACAGTGCAACTGCCGGATTTTGTCAGTGGATGACAACTGTGGATGAGTTTAACCGTATCACGCAGCAGATGTATGATAAAGGATATGTTCTTGTGGATCTCCATGACCTTGTGGAAGAGACTTCCGATGAGAACGGCGTAGTTCATATAACCAAGAAACCGATTCTGCTGCCGGAAGGTAAGATTCCGTTTGTTCTCTCCCTGGATGATTTAAGCTATTATCACAGCTACGACGGGCGGGGCGTTGCCAGTAAGATGGTGGTAGATCCGGATGGCAATCCGACCTGCGAATACATTCAGGATGACGGTACAGTGGTTACGGGAGCGTATGACTGTGTTCCGCTTCTGGATCAGTTTATAAAAGAACATCCGGATTTTTCCTATAAAGGGGCAAAAGGGACGATAGCGCTGACCGGTTATAATGGCATTCTGGGATATCGCACGGATATTGCCTATAAGACGAAAGAGAACCTGTCCGCGGACCAGCGTGCATGGCTGGATGCCCATCCTGACTTTGACTGGGATAAAGAGTGTGAAGAGGCAAAAAAAACCGCCGATGCAATAAAGGCAAAAGGCTGGAAGTTTGCAAGCCATACATGGGGACATATGAGAATTGGAGATGCTTCTATGGAGCATTTAAAATCAGATACGGAAAAGTGGCAGAATTATGTGGCTCCTCTGATTGGAGGATCTGATACCATTATATTTGCCCATGGACAGGACCTGGCAAACTGGAATGAAGAATATTCTTCCACCGAGAAATTCCAGTATCTGAAAGGACAGGGTTTTAGCATTTTCTGTAATGTTGACTCGTCGCAGTATTTTGTTCAGCAGGGAGATTTGTTCTTCCGGATGGGCAGAAGAAATCTGGATGGTTACCGATTGTATCAAGCAGTATTTGACGGATCCGACAAATTAAATGATTTGATGGATCCTGGCAGTGTATGGGATCAGAATAGGCCGAGTGATCCATCGCTCTATACTATATAGAAGCAGGAGCAAAAGAGCCGTGGCGATTGCCGCGGCTCTTTTGCTGTTTTTTTTATGATTTTTATAAGAGTATGTAGATTTTTATGCGTCATTTTGTCAAAATGTTCTAGTTGACAATAAAATGTAATGATGATAGAATCAATTCGTAACAAGTTGTAACAAATATGTAATAATTATCTTTAGGAGGTAAGTATGAGGGTTAACAGGAAAGGTGTTACAGTTGCGATAGGGAGCGCAATGGCACTGACAACAATCATGGCTGCACCGGTGTTTGCTGATACTGTATCAGCTGATGTTACGAATGAGGAGAGTGTTTTACATACAGAAGCCTGGACCAATAGAGCCGCTGCAAATGTTCAATCATATGCAAATATCCGCTCTGAGGCCAGCACTGATTCAGAGCGCGTGGGAGTGCTTCTGCCGGGATGCGAGGCAGATGTAATCGAGAATGATGGAAATTGGAGCAAAATTAAATCCGGCAATGTGGAAGGCTATATAAGGAATGACCTGCTTGTTTTCGGGGAGGAAGCAAGAGTACATTATATGAATGTCTGCGGATTTACAGGAACCGTTCAGGCAGAGGGCTTAAGGGTCAGGGCCGAAGCGAACACAGATTCCCAGATTGTGGGAGTAACGGAGAACGGAAGTAAGCTTACTGTGAAAGGGAACCTTGATGACTGGTATCAGGTATCCTTAAATGGTGAAGATGCTTATGTAAATGCACAATATCTGGAATTGGACAGCTTAGGTTCACTTGCTTTGACTGTGGATGAGTATCAGGCCAGGCTTGAAGCCGAGGCTGCAGCAAAGGCTGAGGCAGAAAAGGCAGCCAGGGCAGCAGAATCAGCGAAAGCGGCATCTGAATCCGCAGGGGTCTCATCAGTAGAGGCATCCGCTCCGGCACAGGAAAAGACGAATGCCGGCAATGGTGATTTGGACTTGCTTGCTGCACTGATTCAGTGTGAAGCCGGTGGTGAAAGCAGGACAGGTAAAGTAGCAGTTGGAGCAGTCGTGTTGAATCGTGTGAGAAGCGGATCTTTTCCCGGAAGCATCAGTGGTGTAATTTATGAAGGCGGACAATTTTCACCGGTTACCAATGGATCGCTCTCCAGAACACTGTCCGGTGGCGCCAGAAGCGACTGCTACGAAGCGGCACAGGCAGCTTTAAATGGAGAGAATCCAATCGGAGGTTGTCTTTATTTCAACAGTGGTTCCGGAAAAGGAACACAGATTGGAAACCAGCATTTTTATTAAATAGAAAAGTAGTGTTATATATCCCCCTTACCGGCTTGTAGGGGGGATTTTTCTGTGCTACCATAAGTCCACAAAGATTCTTACAAGGAGAAGGTATAGATGAAAAAGAACTTATGTGTTTCATTTTTATGTATGATGTTAGGGTTCACTTTATTAGCTGGCTGCGGAGGCAAAGAGACTGGAAACAAAGATGCCGGAGCGAAGAAGGATTTAGTTATTTCTATAGGAAAGGGAATGACGGAGGGGAACTATGATCCCTGCAAGGGCTATGGAATCTATGGCTACGGGATTTTCCACACAGGGTTGCTGAAAATCACAACGGATGTGGAAACAGACTACGATTTAGCTTCTGATTATTCTATCAGTGAGGATGGCCTGGTTTATACTTATACCATACGTGATGATGTGAAGTTTTCCGATGGTGAAAAGCTGACCCCCGAAGATGTGGTATTTACATATGAAACGGCAAAGAACAGCGGCTCAAGTGTGGATCTGACTATGTTGGAAAAGGCTGAGGTAATAGACGGGGATAAAGTACAGTTTACTTTGAATAAAGTCTACTCTCCTTTCATCAGAACTACAGCTTTACTGGGAATCGTGCCTGAACACGCATATAATGATGAATATGCAGATAATCCGATCGGTACAGGTCCGTTTGTTGTGAAGCAGCTGGATGTGAACCAGCAATTGATTGTCGAACCAAATAAATATTATTATGGAATAAAATCTCAGTTTGAACAGATAACTTTCTTAAGCCTGGATGAAGAGACTGCCTTGGCAAATGCCAGATCGGGAGAACTTGACCTGGTAATGATCAACCCGGAATATGCCGAAGAAGAGGTGGAAGGCATGCACTTGGAAACGATTAAAACATCTGACAACAGAGGATTTAATCTGCCCTGTGTAAAGGAAACCACGAATTCAGAAGGCCTTGCAGCAGGTAATAATGTAACCAGTGATATTGCCGTGAGAAAAGCATTAAATATCGGAATCAGCAGACAGGAAATCATTGATAATGCTTTAAATGGGATAGGAACGCCCTCCTGGGTACGCTTTGACGGACTTCCCTGGGCAAATGATGAACCGGAGCTGAAAGATAATCAGGTCCAGGAAGCAAAGAAAATCCTGGAACAGGCAGGATGGGTAGATACAGATAATGATGGTATCAGGGAGAAAGACGGAATAAAGTGTGAATTTACCATAACAGGACGTACGGATGACCTGCAAAGATATAACCTGGCAGTGGCATTGAGTGAAAATGCAAAGAAGCTTGGGATTCATATTATTGCCAAATCTGAAGATTGGACAACCTGTAAGGACATGGTTAGAAATTCACCTACCTGTATAGGGACAGGGGATTATAATTTTGTAGATGTATATAATGCCTTCGCTTCTGAATTTGCGGGAGCAGAACAGACGGGTCTGAATAACGCAGCTATGTATACAAATAAAACGGTAGATGGTTATCTGACACAGGCTCTGTCTTCCGACAATGAAGAAGAAATCTTTGATTTGCTTAAAAAAGCCCAGTATGACGGGACAACGGGAGTGAATATAGACTTACCATATTTATGGCTTGTAAATATTGATCATACATATCTGGTGAAGGACGGTCTGGATATCGGAACGCAGAGAATCCATCCTCACGGTCACGGGCAGCCAATCATCCAGAATCTAAATGAATGGGCCTATAAATAAAGCTGAAAGGGTACAAAATGATAAACACTATAAAATTTATCAGTGAATCTTTTTTTAGATTATTATTACTTTTGATAGGAATCAGTATATTAAGCTTTATTCTGATTATCAATTCACCTATTGATCCTGTAGATGCCTATGTTGGTGCGGAGAGCAATGTCTCAGCCCAGCAGAGGGAAAATATAGCCCGGCACTGGGGATTAGATAAATCTCCGGTGGTACGCTATACTACATGGGTAAAAAACATGCTTCATGGAGATATGGGTACATCCATTATTTATCAGAAGCCTGTATCAAAAGTTTTACTGGAGCGGTTTCAGACATCTCTTATCCTTATGGTAACAGCCTGGGTTTTATCAGGGATTATAGGTTTTGTTCTTGGGGTGCTGGCCGGATCCGGGCAGGGAACCTGGTATGACAAGGTAATCAAGGCTGTCTGCTTTATTCTTTCTTCCACTCCTGTTTTCTGGATTGGACTTCTGCTGCTCATGGTATTTTCCATATCCCTGGGGTGGTTTCCAATTGGGCTGGCGGCGCCTATAGGAAAAGCGGCACAGGATGTTACAATCCTGGACAGAATCTATCACCTGATTTTGCCCGCAATCACATTAAGCATTACCGGGATTGCCAATATCACTTTACATACCAGACAAAAATTAATTGATGTGCTGAGCAGTGATTATGCTTTGTTTGCAAAAGCAAGGGGAGAATCCAAGTGGACTCTGGTAAAACGGCATGGGATAAGAAATATTGCCATACCGGCGGTAACCTTACAGTTTGCATCCTTTAGTGAACTTTTTGGAGGGAGCGTATTGGCTGAACAGGTATTTTCTTATCCGGGACTTGGAAACGCAGCTACACAGGCAGGATTAAAAGGAGATGTTCCCCTGCTTTTGGGAGTGGCATTATTCTCTGCTGTCTTTGTGTTTGCAGGAAATCTGACGGCAAATATTTTATATGGGGTCTTTAACCCTCAGATCAGGGAGGGCTCTAAGATATGAAATTAACGATCAATAGAAGAAAGCAGACTTTGCTCTTAATCGGAAGCATTGCTTTCTTCTTAATACTGATAACAGCCGCGGGATTACTGATGAATCCGGCCGCTTATAATCCGGATTACGCTGCTAAAAAACTCCCGCCCTCTTTCAAGCATCCGTTTGGTACGGATTATCTGGGAAGAGATATGTTTTTCAGAACGGTTAAAGGGCTTTCCACCAGTATCTTAATTGGAACTCTGGCGGCGGGAGTAAGTGCATGTCTGGCTCTGATATTAGGACTTTTATCAGCTACTGCAGGGGGAATCGTTGATAAGATAATCAGTTATTTTGTTGATCTTTTTATGGGAATTCCCCATATGGTACTTTTAATGCTGATCTCTTTCATGATGGGGAAAGGATTAAAAGGAGTTATCATTGGAGTGGCTTTGACCCACTGGCCCAATCTGACACGTGTAATACGTGGGGAGGTGCTGCAGGTCAGAGGAATGCAGTATGTAAAAACTTCTGAGAAATTCGGAAAAAGCTGGTTTCATATTGCTTCCGGACATATTCTGCCCCATGTACTTCCTCAGTTTATTGTAGGCCTGATATTGTTGTTTCCACATGCAATCCTGCATGAAGCGGGAGTTACATTTCTGGGGTTTGGCCTGTCGGTAGATACTCCGGCGATTGGCATAATCCTCTCCGAAGCACTGAAACATATTGCCACAGGTATGTGGTGGCTGGTTTTCTTTCCAGGTGTATCGCTGATTGCAGTGGTTATGCTGTTTGACAAGCTGGGAAGTCAGATAAAACAGCTGATGGATCCGGGGACTGCACAGGATTAGAAAAAGTTCTGATGAAAGGTCGGTAATTGAAATGAATAAAAACAGAGTGATTCTGGATGTACAAAATCTTTCCGTAAAATTTAAAAGATATGATAAAGGCTTGAATCAGAAGGAC
>CAMKHH010000003.1 GCA_946412445.1 uncultured Eubacterium sp. | reverse complement strand
ATGAAATCATATCGAAATAAGGAAGGAAAGAGATTATGCAAAAAAAAGTAAAAAAATTAATTATTTTAGGTATGGCAGCGCTGATGGCATGTTCTGTCATGGGATGTGGAAAAGGCTCCGGGAGCAGCGACGATATTGTATTAGGATATATAGGCCCGCTTACCGGAGAATCCGCCCTTTGGGGTAAGGTGGAATCCGATACATTGAAAATGTTGGTCGAAGAGACCAATGATGACGGGGGGATTCTGGGTAAGCAGATTGATTTGAAAATTTATGATAACCGCGGCGATGCGGTGGAAACCACCAATGCTGCCCGCAAGGCGCTTCAGAGCGATAACGTTGTAGCGTTTATCGGGCCGGATTCCTCTTCCTGTGCGATTGCACTCAGTGAAGTATGCGAGGAGTACAAGGTTCCCCATATCACCACGACAGGTACCAATTATAAGGTGACTCAGCATGAGGAAGACGGCTCTGTTCGTCCCTATGCGTTTCGTATCTGTCTGTCGGATCCGCAGCTGGGCGATATTATGGGTGGATATGCCTTTGAAAAACTGGATTATAAAAAGGTAGCGATTCTGTATGAAATCAGCAGTGAATATTCTTTGGGAATCACGCAGAACTTTACCGAAGCTTTTGAAAAAAAGGGTGGCAAGATAACAAGTTCAGAGGCATATAAGACAGGAGATGTCGATTTCCGTGCACAATTGTCCAAGATTAAAAACCAGGGAGACTTTGACGCACTTATGATACCGGCTAATTATAAAGAGGTGGGGCTGATTGCAAAACAGGCCAGAGCTCTGGGAATCGATGTTCCATTCCTGGGAGTGGACGCATGGATGATGCAGGATCTGTTTGAGGTTGCGAAGGATGAGGTTCAGGAAGCTGTATTTCCCTGCGCTATGGATGTAAATGATGAAAACCTGAAAGAGTTTAAGGCAGCCTTCCAGGAAAAGTGGGACATGGATCCGGATAAGGGAGGCACCGATGCGTATCTGGCTTATGACTGCTTTGATCTTATCAAGGCGGCTATTGAGACCGCTGGTGAAGCAGATCCGGAGAAAATCAGGGATGCTTTGGAAAATTCCAGAGATGTGCAGTGCCTGACCAGTATGATTTCTATAGATCCAGAAACACATAACCCCATACGTACTGCCTCTATTTTCCAGATTCAGGGAACTGAGTTTGTGAAACTGGATGAATATCGTTTCGAGTAAATCATCGTCCTTTGAAAGGAGGGAACTCTTTTGTTCTTTCAACAGTTAATTAATGGATTATCAATTGGAAGTATCTATGCGCTGATGGCGGTGGGGTACTCGCTGATTTACAGCTTACTGAATTTTACCAATTTTGCTCACAGCATAACAGTTACAATTGGTGCATTCTGTGCGTTTTTTGTGCTGGTCGGTCTGGTACAGAATTTATTTGTGGGAATTATAATTGCAGTTCTTGCGGCAGGCGGACTGGCCATGTTAATCGAACTTTTGGGATACCGCCCGCTCCTTAAGAAAAAGGCCCGCCGTATTTATCTGTTGATTACGGGACTGGGGATATCTACCATGTGTGAAAACCTGATTATCATCAGCTTCAGCAGCCGTTTCCGGGTGTATCCGGTGAATTTTTCCAATAAGTCTATCAATTTGTTCGGGGCGAGCATCGGACAGGTAGACCTGATTATTTTTGTCGTGTGTATTGCAGCTTTGATTCTTGTCGAATTGTTCATACATAAATCCCGTTTTGGCCTGGCAATCAGAGGAGCTTCCTTTGATCTGGATGCGACGGCCATCATGGGTGTAAATGTACAGAAGCTGATTCTGATTGTATTCCTGATTGCGGGAAGCCTTGCAGGATTGGCAGGAGCACTGTTGGGTGCGAAGTACACAGCTTTTCCGACTCTCGGAACCTCCATGACGAACAAAGCCTTCATCAGTTCCGTATTCGGCGGGCTTGGCAGTATTCCCGGTGCGGTTCTGGGTGCGATTCTGCTGGGGATAGGGGAAACTATGATTTCCAGTTACGTGTCTTCTTCCATGCGGGATATCTTCGCTTATGCACTGTTGGTTATCATATTGTTTGTGCGTCCGGCGGGTCTGCTGGGAAAGCATACGGAAGACAAGGCATAGGGGGGTGAAGAGATGAATTACTGGCTTGGTGTTGCAACTTTAACCGGAATATACATGATCGCAATTCTGGGGGTCTCTGTGCTTACTGGCTTTACAGGATTGTTTTCTATGGGACATGCGGGCTTTATGGCAATCGGAGCATATACGTCTGCATTGGTTACAAAGACTTTTCATGTACCCATACTGGTGGGATTAATCTGCGGAATGCTGGCAGCTCTGCTGATCGGTCTGCTGATCGGATATCCGACACTGAGACTGAAAGGTGACTATTTTGTAATTGCCACCCTGGGAATCGGTGAGGTGACCAAATTGATTATAGAAAATCTTCCTGACCTCACGGGGGGAGCCAGAGGTATGACAGATGTGCCCGGTGGAGCTACATTTCCGTTGGTACTATGTTTCCTGATTGTAACAATCTGGTTTCTGCATAATTTCATTCGATCCAAACATGGAAGAAATTGTATTGCAGTCAGAGAGGAAGAACTGGCTGCGGCTTCCATCGGAACCTGCGTGGCTAATTATAAATTGCTGGCTATGGGAATAAGCTGCGCTTTATGTGGTATTTCCGGGGCATTACTGGCGCATTACATGCACTACTTAAGTCCTACAATGTTTAGTATGGTGAAATCGGACGAATTGGTAATGACCGTAATTCTGGGCGGATGCGGCAGTCTGACAGGAACCATAATCGCTTCCATGATTCTGGTTCCTCTTCCGGAAATTCTGCGGTTTGGATCCGTTCAGGAATGGCGCATGGTGTTTTACGGGCTTCTGGTAGTACTGGTAATTATATTCAAACCGTCCGGGCTCATGGGAACAAAAGAATTGAGCATATCAGGAATCCGCGGTTTCTTTGGTCATGGGAAATACAAAGGGAAGGAGCGATGATTCATGGAACAGCAGAAATATATACTCCAGCTTAGAAATGTGGTAAAACACTTTGGCGGTATCACGGCTTCTGACAATATAACGATTAACGTACCCAAAGATAGTATCTATGGTATTATCGGCCCAAATGGTGCGGGAAAGACCACGCTGTTCAATATGATTACAGGCGTGTATAACACTACCAAAGGAGAGGTCCTGTTTCAGAACGAGCGTATTAACGGGCTGCCCACCCACGTCATTGCCAGAAAAGGAATTTCGAGGACTTTTCAGAATATACGGCTGTTCGGTGACTTGACCGTATATGAGAACCTGCTGACCGCATGCCAGAATAACATTACATACGGTCTGTGGGACGGGTTCTTCCGCACCAGGAAGTGCCGGAGCCAGGAAGATGAGATGCGGAAATTCTGCGATGCGCTTCTGAAGGATGTCGGACTTACCGAACAGCGGGGGCAAAAGGCCAATAATCTGCCCTACGGCATGCAGCGCCGCCTGGAGATTGCCAGGGCCCTTGCGGCCAAGCCTGACCTTCTCCTCCTGGACGAACCGGCAGCGGGCATGAACGAAGAGGAATCCTCACAGCTTTCGGACTTCATACGGGAAATCCGTAGCAAAAAGAATATCACCATCGTAATTATCGATCATCACATGGACGTAATTATGGCCATCTGTGACAGAATATCAGTGCTGAACTTCGGTACGCTTCTGGCTGAGGGAAAACCTGAAGAAATACAAAATAATCCAGAAGTTATTTCTGCGTATCTGGGGGTGAATGAGTCATGATGAAAGTAGAAAATCTCAGTTTTTCATATGGCAGGATTCAGGCTATCCGTGATGTCAGTTTTGAATTGAAGGAAGGCGAGATTATGGCAATTGTAGGGGCCAATGGTGCAGGCAAATCCTCTTTGATGAAGTGTATTGCCGGATTACTGAAACCCCAGAAGGGTGAAGTGCATTATGATGACACGAGGCTTGAAAGTGCACCACACAAGGTCGTAGAGCAGGGAATTTGTCTGGTGCCGGAGGGGCGCTGGATCTTTCCGAACCTGACGGTGGAGGAAAATCTGCTTCTGGGAGGATATACCAGTAAAAACAGAGCGGGTGGTATGAAACGTGCTTATGAAATGTTTCCACGGCTGGAGGAGAGGAATAAGCAGCGAGCCGGTACCATGTCCGGAGGGGAACAGCAGATGCTTGCTATTGCCAGAGGTCTGATGGCAGAACCCAGGGTGCTTTTGCTGGACGAGCCGTCTCTGGGGCTGGCACCGCTGATCGTAAATGACATTATGTCCATTATTAAGAGAATCAATCATGAAGGCATCTCTGTACTGCTGGTGGAACAGAATGCGAGAAAGGCTTTGTCCATCGCGCATCACGCCTGTGTACTGGAGCAGGGACAGATTATAAAGAGGGGTACAGGGGCAGAGCTGGCCGCAGATGAGAGCATTGTGGCTGCGTATCTTGGAAAAATAAAGAAATAGATTAAGAAAGAAGGGATTTTTGTGGAAGAACGTGTACAAAAAGCAATGTTTGATTACTTCCGCCTGGAGGGACAGACGGCTATTGTCACCGGATCAGGCAACGGAATCGGACGGGCTGCGGCTATACTCCTGGCAGATCTGGGTGCACAGGTGATGGTGTGCGATATAGAGGAAGACAGTGCTTTGAAGGTGGCCGGGGAGATCGGGAAGCGGGGCGGAACAGCCATTGCCGCAAAGTGTGATGTGGCTAATCTGGAGAATATCCGGGCGACAGTTGCAAAGACTGTGGATACTTTCGGAACCGTGGATATCCTGGTGAATAATGCCGGTGGCTTCGGAGGGGGAAAGACCTTTGACAAGATGACTTATGAGGAATGGGACAGGCTGATTCGTATTAACCTGACAGGAACTTATATGTTTACGAATGAAGTCGTGCCTTATATGGTGAAGAAACAGCATGGCAAAATCTGCATGGTCAGCTCCGGTGCGGCGCTGGGATACGATTTTTCGGATCCACATTACGCTGCATCAAAGGCAGGTATGATCGGATTGGCAAAGGAGCTGTCTCAGGAACTGGCAAAGCATCATATCAATGTAAATGCCCTTGGTACAGGGCTTACAGATACCCGCATGGCGCATCTTCCGGGTCGGTCATGGGAGGATGAGACAAAGGGGCTGCCCTGGTACCGTGTCGGAACACCGGAAGACCAGGCTTGTGCCATCGTGTTTCTGGTATCAGAAGCAGCGGAGTATATTACCGGACAAGTGCTGTGTCCAAACGGCGGGGCGTGGATGTAGGGACTGGAAAGGAGAGGTGTTGAAAGATGGAATATGATTATTTAAAAATAGAGGGAAAATCGGCCATTGTAACAGGAGGCGGCAGAGGTATCGGAAGAGCCACAGCCCTTGCGCTTGGCAGATTCGGAGTTAAAGTGATGGTGTGTGATATAAGGGATGACTGGGGCGAATCCGCTATGCAGGAAATCCGCCAGGCAGGCGGAACAGCAGAATACTGTCACTGTGATGTGTCCGATACAGCCCAGGTGAAGACCTTGGTTAATAACGTAATGAAAGCATTTGGCACCGTGGATATACTGGTAAATAATGCAGGAATCGGAAGTGTTTCTCTGCCATTTGAGGAAATTACTGACGAAGACTGGGACCGGATGCTCAAAGTGGATCTCACTGCTCCTTTCTATCTTTGCAGAGAGGTAATCCCCTATATGAAGAAGAAGGAATACGGTAAGATTATTAATATAAGTTCAGGATCCGGAATTATCGGTTGTGAATTCTGTACACACTATGCTTCTGCGAAGGCAGGCCTGATCGGGTTTACCCAGTCGATAGCCAAGGAATTGGGCGAATATCATATTAATGTCAACGTAATTGCAGTTCCGACTACCCAAACGCCTATGCTGAAGGAGACCGATTTTGACGTGTTTGTGGAGGACGAACTGAGAGACATTCCATGGGGGCGGATCGGAGTACCGGAGGATATCGCAGACATGGTATTGTATCTGTCCTCAGATGCCTCGGAGTATGTTACGGGACAGGTACTGGCCCCTAACGGCGGACGCAGAACACCCGTATGATGAGATAAAAAGAGAATGAAAGAAGGGGTTTATATATGGTTTGGAAAGATGGTGCCAGAAGTGCGTTTGCTCTGGGCTTTGACCTGGATGGCGAGACAATATGGCGGAACAAGACAAAAACGCTGCCAAACGGAAGCAGTTATATCAAGGGGCCGTCCATCGGAAAATACGGCCCGAAAAAGGGTGCGCTTCGTGTATTAGAGATTCTGGAGGAGTTTTCGCTTAAAAGTACCTGGTTTATACCGGCAGATATAGTCAGGGAACATCCGGATGTCGTTGATAAGATTTTGGACAAGGGGCATGAAATCGGACATCATGGTCTGGACCATACCGGTGAATATGGCGATACCTTTGAGGCACAAAAGGAACGTATTAAGTATTGCCAGGATATATTTCTCAAATACACCGGACGAAAAGCACTGGGCTTCCGCCCTACGGGTGCGTTATTGCAGGAGACAGAGAGGTGGATTTATTCTGAGGGTGGATTTGTATATTCAAGTGCCGGAATCAGCGGAGAGAGCTGCGGATGGTATATGGTGGACGGAGTGCCTGTAAAGGCTGTGAATATTCCCTGCCGTGACGAGCAGATGGATGATTACGTACAGACCGTCTTTAACTCCTATCCGGCGGTACTTGCAGGAATGCCCAGGATAGCACCTTATGACAATGCATATCGCAACTGGGTTCATGAGATTGAGGGTATGGTGCGCAGAGGGAACTCTGGTTCCACTGCCTTTCACCCGCAAATTGCGGGGACACCCGGCAGAGCCGTGATCTTTGCCAGATTCTGTGAATATCTGGCAGGTAATCCGGACGTGTGGTGCGCACCCTGTATAGAAATTGCAGAATATTTTCAATCGGTAATGGGAGGAACTGACGATGCTCATTGAAAGAACTGTATGGCCGCAGAATAAGAAATGTGCGGCGATGATCAGCGTCAATCTGGACGCCGAGTTTTTTGGAAAGATTTATTATCCGGAGATAAATGTGGATGAAGGGGATATCCTGCGTCTGGGGCGCACAAGTATCCGGTTCGGCCTGCCGGGTCTGCTTGAGGTACTGGACCGCTATGAGGTAAAGGCGACATTCTTTATTCCCGGGGTGGTGGCAGAGAGGTATCCTGATGCAGTTCGCTCTGTTGTGGAGCGGGGGCATGAAATCGGCTGCCACGGCAATAACCATGAAATACTGGCACATCTTACGGCAGAAGAACAGCGCGCCGCTCTGACAGAGGCCAGGAATACACTGACGGAAATTGCAGGGACAACGCCGACAGGATTTCGGATGCCGGAGGGAGAAATCAGTGAAGAAACCCTGGTATTGGTAAAAGACCTGGGCTTTGCCTATTCCAGTTCCCTTTCTGATGATGATGTACCCTATATTCGGGAGGGCTGTGAGCTGATGGAACTGCCCATTCACTGGGAGTTGTTTGATTTGCCATACTTTGTATTTACCTTCGATCCGCCGATTCCGCCCGGCCAGTCCCGCAGTGCCTGCATGGATGATGTGCTTGCCAACTGGATGTATGAACTGGAAGGTGCCAGGAGGTTTGGAACGTTGTTCAACCTGCAGCTGGATCCCCAGGCCATTGGAGAACAAGGGCGTATCTTCGTGCTGGAAAGACTGTTGGAAGAACTGAAGAATACTGATGATGTGTGGATTGCAACCGGCGAGGAGATTGCCGCGTATTGCAGTAAGTAAAGGAGGATAATTTTGGCAGAAGCAGCATTGAACGCAATGGCCCGGCAATTGGTGGATCTGACCCTGTGTAAGACGCGTTATGACGCATGGGACCTTCAATGGTACACACAAGGACCGTTCTGGCGAAGGACAAATATGCGCTATTCCCGTGAGTATAAGATAATTCCGGACTATGAAATCGGAGATGCGAAGCATGGAAAAACACTGGAAAATATTCTGGACGAGTCAGAGGTTTTAGGACAAAACCTGGAACAATACAAAAAGACTGCAAAATCTGAGGAAATGCAAAGAGTTGATTATCTGATTGACCACGTAAAAAACCTGAATATCAGAACGCGGCTGTTGCTTGGAGAGACATTTTCATTTGACGAGATGACAGAGGGGTTGTATTGTCTGCGTGCTCCCGCATGTGATTACCGGAAGTTTGACCGGATTTTAGAGAAAATGAACCAGGCGCTTCCGGGAGGCGGCACAGTACAGGAGAAAATAAGCACGTTCAGAAGAACACTGGCAATTCCACCTGAGAATCTTTTGAAGGTTATCAGAGAGTCTACCCAGGTATTTCACGAAATCGCCGGAGCGAGGATGGATGTTACGGGAAACAGCATGCCGAGAGTCAGGGTGAGGGAGCTGCCTAATAAAGATATGGTGTTTTTGTCTATTTTATTTGGATATGATTATAATCATATTGAGTATGAGCGGAACTTTAATCTTCTGTATCCCTGGACGGTAGATAAAGTGATGGAGTATGTAGGACACGAAATGGAGCCGGGGCACCTGACTTATTTTGAAAAGCGGCTTCAGACTATGATAGACACATGCTGGCCGGAAATGTCCATCGTCTCACAGTTTTCCACATCCAATGCCTTTGGTGAGGGCTCAGCCCGCCATGCTATCTCCATGAGCTTTGATAATTCCATGGAGAAGCAGGTGGAGTTTGAAAAAGAAATAATTTTTAAAAACGCAGGCATTGACGAAAAGTACGCAGAATTGATGCCGCTGTGGCACGAATACTGTGAGCTGGAAGGGTATGGAAAGCTGGAAGTCTCCCGTGGGCGATGGGATCATGCCCTGAGCAGGGAGGAAGGTGCCCGTTTTCTTGAACAGTATGGTTTTGCAGAACCGGGAACAGGGATTGAATCAGTGGATCATCTGGCAGAAGATGACGGGCATTTTGTGGCACATGATTACTCACGGGACGTAGTGAGAGATTATTTTAATACCGTGGCTCCGGATGTGGAACAACAGTGGAAGCTATATGAACGAATCTGCTGTGCACATGTAACCATGAAAGGAATCAGGGAAAAGGTCATTTATTAAGCTTAAGGATCCAAATCTCCCTGTAGAATACCGGTTTGTATTAACGTCTGAATCTTAAGTCCCATAGATATATTGAAAATAACCTCGCTGTCTGAAAGACTCTTCCCTAAAACCTGAGTGATTTTATTCAACCGGGAATACAGAGTATTCTTGTGGATATACAAGGCTGAACAGATAGCAGATGGCGAGGAACAGCATGTAATGTAGGCTGTCAGTGTAGGGAAAAGCTCGGCTCCGTGTTGTTCATCATACTTGATAATGGGAAGTATATATTCCTGGTATATTTGCAAAAGAGGAGCAAAGTCCATATTATCCGAATGGTCAAAAAAGTATCGCAGGATGCCGAGCTCTTCGTAAAAGCAGGGGGCTTTCTCTAAGGAGTGCTGAGAAACGGCCAAAGCTTTGAGTGCCTGCAGATATCCCTGGCGTACCATCTTGGTAGGAACCATCTGACTGATGCCGGCTCCTTGATAACGGTCCTGCAAAAAATGCTGAAACAGGGAAACAAGAGGGGCAAATCCATCCTTTGTATCTTTGATCAGCTGACTGGGAAGCAAAACGACGATGCAATCCTTGCGTTCAAACAGAAAGAAGTTGATGGTCTTTAAAGTGTTAACCATCTGATCGTACAAAAGATTGAATTGCTGGCTGGTCAAAAGCTCGTGAAAGGGTATGTCTAACGTATTCAGAGGACTTCTTCCTGCAATCATAACATAGTACTGGTCGTAGATGACTTTCTGAACCAGGCCGTATTTCTGCATCAGCTTTTTAAAATCCGTCTGATCCGACTCAATGAGTTCATCCAGCAAAAAGTCATAGTATCGATTGACAGTATGGGCGATTTCATCGGACTTGATAATCTCAAACTTCAAAATTGCCAAAAGCTGCTGGATTTTGATACCTTTTTCAGGAGATAAGGTTTCAACCCGCTCATCCTGTGAAAGAAAGAGATAGCCATAACAGTTGGAGTCATCAATTATGGGAATGATAAAGATACGGCAGCCATGTCTGCGGCAGTATTGGTTCTGGTGAAGATACCCTTTTAGTTTCGCTCCGCCTACGCCTTCGGCCAGACAGGGATAAGAGCAGGCTGTCTTTATCCGGAAGGAATCCAGAGCCAGATCCCAGTCAAAGGAATCTTCTGTATAAAGGGGAGGCTGCACCAGGTATTCAGGCGGAATGTTAGGGGCTTTCTGCAGATGAAAATCCGGTGTAGCGAAAGCCACAGGACATTCCAGCAAGTCAATAGCAACTTTTATGATGTATTTATTTCCCCCTTTATGTTCAAGAACTTCTCTGGACAATCGCTCCATAGTTTCGAGAGAAGCTTCTGCAAGCCTTTGCATACTGCTGTAGGCCAAATGATAACATTGTGCTACGCATTGGGAAATATTGGAGTTTTCAGGCAGCAGGAACACAGGCAGATCCAGGGCAGAAATCCAGGCCAGAGCCGGGTCATCCGGGTAGAATACAAGCGCACAATCTTGGGTTTTCAGCCTTAAAAGATGCTTATGCTCAAGACAATTTCCCATATCCTTCTGGATAAAAACCAGAGTCATCTTTTCCAATGTATCAAAAAAAGAACTGCAGCTCTGCTCAAAAACGGCAATCTGATGAATTTCAGACTGCTGATAAGTCTTTGAAAAACAGACTGAAGGCAGCAGTATACGGCTGCTGATCAGATTGTTCAGTAATAAGTCCATGATCGTGGCCCCCTTATCCCTACGCAAGAAATGGTTTGTTATAATATACTATACTTTGATAATTCTTACAAGATAAAATCGTGGATCCCAAAACAGTCTTTTTCTGTTTTTGAATCCTTTTTTTGTTTTGCATTGTCTATTGAAAACAGCTAAAAAAACAATAAAATATTTGGATATTATTACGACTTGCACAATTTGAAAGAAGCTCTATAATATAGTTAAAACTAGTTTTATAAAATAGTTTAATAAAACATATTGTTAAAAGCGCAACAATCTGCTGGCAGGTTGTGTTTTGACCGGAAGGAGCAAAAACAGTGAGTATTATTGAAAGAATGAGACTGGATGGAAAGCATATCTTTGTGACAGGAGGGGCAAGAGGAATCGGTAAAAGCGTGGCAACTGCATTTGCCGAGGCGGGAGCAGATCTGGCTATCGTAGATGTGGATATCGATGAAGCACAAGAGACGGCAAAAGATATTTTCGATAAAACCGGCCGGAAGGTGATTGCAGTCAAGACGGATGTAACAGACCCCGTACAGGTGGATGCGATGATTGAAACGGTAGTTTCTGAACTGGGCGGACTGGAAGCGGCATTCTGCAATGCGGGAATCTGCATCAACGAACCGGCAGAGGAAATGGCTTTTGAGCATTGGAAAAGGGTAATAGACATTAATCTGACAGGTGTTTATCTTACCGCTGTTGCAGCAGGAAAGTATATGATGGCTCATGGAGGCGGTTCCATCATTAATACGGCATCTATGTCAGGCCATATTGTCAATGTGCCCCAGCCCCAGTGTGCATATAACGCATCTAAAGCGGGAGTAATTATGCTCACTAAATCGCTTGCCGTGGAGTGGGCAAAAAAAGGTGTCCGTGTAAATTGTATCAGTCCCGGGTATATGGGAACTGAATTAATCAACAATGCGCCGAGCCTTGTGCCGCTGATTGAACAGTGGAATGCAATGGCTCCTATGGGAAGACTTGGAAAGCCGGAGGAACTGCAGTCCATATGTGTATATCTGGCAGGAGACACCAGCAGCTTTACTACCGGCTCTGACATTGTAGTAGATGGTGCATTCACATGCTTCTAGGTTTTGATGTTTTTGGGAAAGATATTTTAAGAAGTTATTTAATCCAAAAGGAGGAAAAGGTTTATGAAAAAGATTTTAGTGGTATTAATGACTGCAGCACTGGGACTGTCTATGCTGGCGGGGTGCACTACGAAAGAGGAGACAGGCTCAGCAGCAGGCTCTGACAAAAAGACCGAAGATACTGCTGACAAAGGTGATGGTAAGTACAAATTAGGTATCACAATTCAGTCACTGGAAAATGATTACTGGGCAGGCGTCTTTGGAGAAGTTGAGCGTATGCTAAAAGAAAAAGGCTGGGAGTATACACTTGTTGACTGCAAGGACAACTCTGCTACACAGATCGGTCAGATTGAAAACTTTATTACGGCCGGCTGCGATATGATCATGGTTCATCCTTCTGATCCAAAGGCAATTGAAGATGTCTGCAAGGAGGCTCTGGACGCAGGAGTTAAGGTAATGTGCTGGGATGACAAGATGGAGAACACAACTGTAAACTGGGTTCTTGACAACACAGAGCTTGGGAAAACCATCGCAGGGCCGGCTGCTGATTTTATCAATGCACATTATTCAGAAGACAATAAAGCAGAAGTATGCGTCATCGGATATCCTCAGACGCCTATTCTGTTAGAAAGAGAGAACGGAATCCTGGAAGGCTTAAAGGGGGCCGAAGGCAAGTATGAGGTAGTCGCTAATATTGAGGGCCTTGAGGCAAATGATGCACAGACAAACGTAGAGACAGTACTTCAGGCACACCCGGACTGTAAAGTATTTGTAACAGTCAGTGCAGGTGGTGATATAGGTTCCAATCAGGCACTTCTTACAAAGTATAATAACAATATTCCTGAAGACTGTGGTATATTCTCTCCCGACGCTACAGAGCAGCAGATGCGGGCAATTAAAAAGGGAAAAGAAGCTTCTAATACAACCGTTGGATTTGAAGGCTCAAACAGCAGAACAGCAACAGCTTGTGTAGACTTATATGATAAAGTTTTGTCAGGCGAAACATTTGAGAATGATGACCACAATATTTACAGACCGTTTGTGGTAATTAATGCAGAGAACGTTGATGAATACCTGGCGGATTATGAATAAAAAAAGTCCTATTTAAAATGAAAAATAAAACAGGAGATGGGGAGGCGGTTTTCACCGCCTTCTGTTAGTAACGGGGGCATAATATGAGTGAAGAATATGTATTACAATTACAGCACATAAGAAAAGAGTACCCGGGTGTTGTTGCACTGAAGGATGTCTCCCTTGCATTGAAAAAGGGTGAGATTCTTGCGTTAATCGGTGAAAATGGTGCGGGAAAATCAACACTGATCAAAACATGCTCCGGAGCGGTCATCCCTACCTCCGGCAAAATTATAGTAAACGGAAAAGAACATACAAGTATGACGCCTCAACTGGCGGCAGAAAATGGTATTGCGATTATTTACCAGGAATTCAATAATGTAGCAGAACTGTCAGCAGCAGAAAACCTGTTTCTGGGAAGACCCATTAGAAGGGGAATTATAA
>CAMKHH010000002.1 GCA_946412445.1 uncultured Eubacterium sp. | reverse complement strand
TTTACTTTCTTTGATAATATTTCGGGAAGTTCCATCCTTTTCATTTGTAATTGCATTAGTAATTATGATTATCGGAACTTACTTTGCCGGGGCAAAATAATTAATATGCCAAGATTGTATCGGCTGAATCAACCTTACTATTCCCAGACATCGAAATCCCCCCCATATAGAACCTTTAGGTTTCATGGTTCTATATGGGGGTTGCATATCATGGATTTTTATGAGGATATTTTCTATGATTTGCGCTTTCTTTCACGTATTATCAGAATCGTCACTGCTGCTCCAACCAACACAGCTCCGCCCATCAGCACAAAATATCGCATTATATTCGTCGTATCCCCTGTCTTCGGAGTCTTGGCTTTTGTATTGGGTGTATTGCCTGAGCCACCTGTATTTTTTCCCGGATCGCCTTTCCCTTTGCCCGGAATATCAGCAGCAGACATCGCTTTATCGCTTATCACGATTACGTAATCAGATGCGTGTGTAAAGCCTAGTGTTACATAGCCCTCTTCATTTATCACTTCTGAGTCAATGTACTCCATCTTCTTATTATTATACCAGAAGATATTACCATACCGTCCGGCATATTCTGTTCCTGCATAAAACTTAAGTTCTGCCGTAAATCCAAAGGCTCCGGTATGTGTAAGTGTAATCTGTTTTACAGCGTTTCCACCCGCCAGCCCCTTCACCACGTCGTCTGGAATCGCATTTACATCTGTCCTGACCTCCAGATCAACATCCGTTAAGATTTCTGCAGTTATCCTGCTGCCGTTGATACGCCAAGTATATCCGTCCATCTCAAGTAC
Organism: uncultured Eubacterium sp.; assembly: GCA_946412445.1. Lineage (GTDB taxonomy): Bacteria > Bacillota > Clostridia > Lachnospirales > Lachnospiraceae > Novisyntrophococcus. The sequence goes on along the minus strand of CAMKHH010000002.1, from coordinate 13,678 downwards.
AATATTCACGTCCTTGCCCTGCGCCGCTTTTAGAACCTCCTTTGGTACTACAGTTGCAGAGCCCATATCTACAGTCACTACTCCGCCTTTCGCTGTATCTTCTATCTCTTTCACAATACGCTCAACCTTTTCTGCTGAAAGCTTCTTGCCCTGTGCTGGATCCGGTGTCGGCTCTGGCGTTGGCTCTGGTGTCGGTTCTGGCGTTGGCTCTGGTGTCGGTTCTGGCGTCGGTTCTGGCGTTGGCTTCGGTGCCTCTTTCGCTGTGGTCACAGTCACTGTCCCACGCTCGGATACATTGCCGGCTGCATCAAAGGCCTCCACATAGAATGTATACTCTGTTCCCGCGGTCAGATCTTCCACCCGAAAGCTAAGTGTTTCTGCATCCACTACAGCAATTGGATCCACAGTTCCTTCCATGTAAATCCGGTATCCCGCAACGGCCTTGTTGTCTGTTGATGCACTCCAACTGATATCCGCAGCCGTCTCAGTCACATTCTTTGCCTGCACATCGCCCGGTGCCCCCGGAGCTTCAGTATCCAGATCTTCTACTACCGTTACAGTAATCGTTTTGGTGGCTGTCGCACCCTTACTGTCTGTAACCGTATAGGTCACTTCATATTCTCCGACCTTATCCGTGTCGACATCACCTTCGACCTGAATCTTATCAGTAAGGTCACCGTCTTCTTTATCCATTGCGGTTACTCCATCCAATGGATGAAATGTGTCACCCACTTTCAGTTCTTTATCCACTGCCGTGATCACTGGTTTCTCGTTTAGACCTTCTACCGCATCCTGAAGATCCTTCAACGCATCACGCACCTCGTCTGCTGTCGCATCTTCGTTCGCCAGCACTTCCCAAGCCTTCTCAAGTGCCTCTGTGAATGCATCCCAGCTTACATCATCATAATTTCCCTGCTCTCTTCCCTTTGTTTCATCATACAGGCTCTGCAATTCGCTCTTATCTGCATGATTTAGCTGCTCTGTCACAGTAACTTCAACAGAATCTGTCTTTTCAGAATCTATGTTTGATGTTACCGTAACCGTATAGCTGCCTGATTCAAGCGTTGTTTCTGTTGTCAGAAGTCCGTTTTCGTCGATGTAGATTCCGTCTTTCTGTGGTAAAACACTCCATGTCACCCCGCCATTCTTCTCATCACTGGAATCGGATGTGATATTTGCTTTAAACCGCAGCGATTCACCAGCCGGGACTGTATAGCCCTCCTCCGGCATCTTGGTTCTGTCAATCTCTACACCTTCGATATTCGCAACTGTTGTCACCTTAACGGTCGGACTGACTAACGGATCCCGGCTGTTTGCAAATCCGACCGGTACATCCAAAAGTCCGACAAATGTATATTCAGCCGGTTCATTCCCTTCTGCATACGGAGGTTCGCCGTCCCAGCGTAAGACAGCAATCTCCTCTTTTGCTTCATCACTCATCGTCACTTCGACTGTCTTTGGCAGTCCCAATTCACCTTTCGCTGTTCCCCTGGGTGCCACGATATCCGCTATCGTTTCCACACTTTCATATATCTTTGCCGTGACTTTGACTTTCACTTTAATTGGTAAATTCGTAAAAACAGATGTTCCATATACAGTGAATTCACCGGTCTTGTTATACGTTTCTTCTGATACAGAGTCCCATGTCACCGGAATTTCTTTGCTCGTACCATCCGAATAGTTAAGCATTGCTTTTTCCGGAAGCTTCGGTGCAACACCACGTTGTGTCTCAACATCCTCCACGGTGATTCCTGCCTCGTAAGTACTTGTAACCGTAAGAGACGGTGCGTAGTCCTCTGCCTTTGCATCACCGCCAAGCTGCTCTGCGAACGCCTTTGCTCCTTCTTTTGAGAAAAAATCGAAGCCTGAGTTGCTCGCATCATATCCTTCACTGTTAAGAATCGCAATGTAAAAACTGATTGTATCTCCTGCTGCACTCTTAACGGCATCGGTCACATCCAGCTCAATTGTATGATTGTTCGCAACGATATCTTTATTTTTAAATTCCTGTCCGTCCATAATAACCTGCGCATTTTCGGACTCATACCATCTGTTCGCCTGATCCCATGTTACAGTCGTTTCATCCCAGGCCTGATTGTCCATACTGTAAATCCAGAGTTTTCTCGACGTATTCTGAAATCCGGAACCGTTAGATGAGTCATATCTTGCTACATGAAGCTCAATCTTTGCGTCTTTGACTTCCTCTTTATTAATTCCTAATTCACTTAGATTAAATTGGATCAGTGATCTTCTGTTGTATCCTGATGTCAGATTTCCACTTGTCAGTGCATTTTTTATCTTTAGCACATAATTATTTGTGAAATCATAATACTGGCTGGCATTCGGACCATAGGGACGCTTATCTCTGGTTTCACTGCTGCTTAGGTTTGCTGTTTTAATCTCTCCGGATATACCGCCATATGTTTTATTGCTGGTGGAACCGTCATACTGAATATAGGCATCGCCGCTTGTCTGGAATTTCTCCGTTCCGCTCTTTTCGCCGACCGCTCCGCTCACAATTACCTTTGCCACGGCCTTTGTATCCATATCTTCAACAACGCCTTCCAACATATACACACCTGCTTTTGTATACTGCTCAAAAGTCAGTTCATTCCATTTAACCGGAAGTTCTTCCTTCTCTTCTTTATCATTAACCGTATTCTTATAAACGGCAGTCACGGTACTGGGAAGTTTCGGATAAATCCCCGCCTCAGCATTGACTGTGATTGCTTCGAATTTCTGGAACTCCAGACTCGATTCACTAAGCTGATGTGCTCCGATATCCGGGGTGCCCTTCACTTCATTACCAAAGATATCCTCGCCTGGAGCACCGGAGATTTTCTTACCGGTTCCAAGTGCCGGGGACTCCTCTGTCAGCTTAAATCCCGCAAGATTCTCTCTTAGCGTCTCCGTTGAAGTTCGTGCATATACATCTGCAGCGTCCGTGTTATCAACTCCCGCATTTTTCTGTATCTCAAGAAAATCTGCTCCTGTCTCCTCTAACACCAGTTTCGGATCTGCCACAATATTATTTCCGGCCTCTATGGCTGACTCTTCAAAACCACAGTTGAAAAACAGGCTTGCATCCTTTGTAGTTTCATTCCACAGAAGGTTGTTGTTCATGTACTCCGCCGGATTATTCGAAAGTGTTCCCGCTTTTCCGCCACCGTTTTGGCCATGTGAATACACCCACTGGAAATCTCCCCCGCCTTCTTTCAAAACGATATTATTCCAGAAAGGAACACCTACCGTCATGCTGCTTGTGCCTCCCTCTGAGAACATGGATGTTGAAACCCCATCCCCGATATAGAATGTATTATTGTAAATCTGGGCATCCAGCATACCCTTTGTAGCTGTATGGAAGATTCCCTGACGTTCATAGTTATAACCCGTTCCCCAGTGTTCCTGATTGTAGAGCATCACTGCACCTGTGATGGTGTAGTTCGTAGTGCCCGGTGAATCGGCCTTTATACCTGTGCCCGATGGAATCTTCTCATACTCCTCCCCCCATGTATCCACAGGGTTTGTCCCCATTCCATTAATTACGGGACGTGGACCCTGGCCGTAATAATCCACGACAATCCTTCTCCCTTCACTGCCAGTCCCTTTCGGGAAAAGCTGCTCATTCCATACTCCCCCCGCTTTCAGCAGGATATGATCTCCGGGCTGGAAGGTCGTCATGTTGACCTTTTCCAATGTCCTCCATGCCTGACTTGTACCCTTTCCCGTGTTGCTGTCATCACCTTTTTGTGCATCCACATAATAGGTTGTGCCCCATGTAGATTCACCCGCTGACTCTCCTGGAGCAAACCCGCCGTCAGTCTGCTTTGCCGCAGATACGTACAAAGGCGGGATTGCAGAAAAGCACGTCGTCAGCGCAGTCACCAGAGCTAAGATAACGCCCACAGCTTTTTTACACCTCATTTTCATAGTCGCTCTCCTTCTCATGATATTTATAAATGTTCGAAGCTTTTGCATCGGCATCTATTTTATTATAGGGGAATTCATTTTTTTGAGAAATGCAATATTTTTAAATTAAAGTACTTTTTTTAGGTATTATTGCCAGATTAAGAAAAATACGTTAAGATGAATGCCAGATAGGAAATTATTAGATTCAGGGGGAATTACATATGCTTATTCGTCGTAAAAAAATGCTTATCATCCTTACAATATGCTGTGCTGCAGCGGTCACTATATCCGGTGTTCTGATCTTCTGTTTCACACAGCCTGCCGGAAAGATAAACGCCTCCCCCGTTCCCGTAGAGGAGTTACAGCTTTATGTGAACAATGTCCGTACAGATACAATTAATTATTTCTATACCGAATACGGTGCTGACTCCAATCGTTCTTCCTTCTGGAGTACACAGTACGGTGGTATAACCCCCAGGGAATATGCTTTAGATGCTGCAAAAGCCCAACTCTTAAGCGACCGTATCCTCTGGGAACAGGCGAAAGAGTGCGGCATCGATGCCTCCGTGGATTATGCCGCAAAGAAACAGGACCTTGAACAAGAAAACAAGCGGCGCAGCAACCAGCTTGAAAACGACGGAGTCATCTATGGCACGGAATCTTATTCGATGGCACAATATCTGTCCTATCAACGCTCGGAACTGACAGATAAGCTGAAAACAATTCTTTTGGAGACAGATTTGAAGCCAACCAAGAAGGATCTTATGAAAGCTTATGAAGAGCTGGATAAGAACATACTGGACAAAGGGTACAAGGCCTCCATCATCACCTACACCTGTTCTGAAACTTCACTCTCTTTAGAAGTTTTTACAAAAATACAGGTACTGGCTGCCGGGGGCACACCTCTTTCAGATATCCCCGGCCTGATTCAGAAAACTTACGGCAGCATCCTGACTGTGGATACATATGAAGTATCTCCGGAAATCCACCGTGAGGATACCATGCTGCAATCTGTTTACGATATATGCCGCAGCATGGCTGTGGGTGAATTCACTGCCACTGATTCTTTCCCCAATACGCTTTATTATGTTTCTGAAAAAGAAGATTTCGGGCTCATGACATATGAGGAGGCCGGAAACTACCCTACTGTCAAATGGATTAACGAAAACTTCGATGCCTATATCATGGATAAGGCCAAAAGCGCCGATATAGCCTGGAATAAACTCGGCATAAAAAGAATACGTACCGAATAATTTACATTTCTCCCCAGCGCGCTTTTAAAAAATATGCCGCCTGTTTGGGGCGTCTGTCCCTTGTGAATATTCCTTTTTTATTTCCATCCACACGCTTAATATTCTCCGCTGTGGCAAAATCCGCAAACACCCATACATGCTCTCCTGTAATGTATGGAAGAGAATCAAACACTTCCCCATAGGCTCTCATGAATTCCGTCTGATACTCCTCTGAGAAAAGTCTTGCATTCAAGTCATGAAGTCCTGCAATGGTATCTGCTCCATACTCCCCGAGCATAATTGGTTTCCCCGGGCATCTCTTGTGAAAGCCCTCCAGTTCTTCTTTCAGCTTCGCAGCCGCACCCTCCAGGTTCCCCTCTGTGTCATACCATCCTCTGTAGCGGTTGAGCACAAGGAAATCACACAGTTCTGCAACTTTACATGTTTTCGGGGTAGATCCCTCATAAGTGACAATCGTCACAGGACGTTTCTGGATATCTTTTTCCTTTGTAAGTGCTGCCAGGGGCGCAAAATACTCCTTTGCCCCATCCTCCTGGCTGGCAGGCTCATTGGCTACGGACCATGCGATCACACAGGGATGGTTTTTATCTCTTTTTACCATCTCTTCCATAACACGCTTATGATGCTCTTTCGTCATGAGGGTTTCCCAGGTCCCTTTTGGGTTGCCGCCAAGAAGTCCTGTTGCCGTAAATCCAGTGTTCAGCCCCACCGCCGGTGACTCATCAATCACAAGAATACCCATCCTGTCACAAAGCTGCATCATCTCCTCGCTATTTGGATAATGGCTTGTGCGAAACGAATTGGCTCCCATCCATTTCAGAAGCCCTAAATCCTTTGTCATGAGCGCCATGTCCGTCCCACGTCCCCGGAATCCACCCTCTTCGTGTTTGCCAAATCCCTTTAAATACATCGGCTTTTCATTCAGTAGAATTCTGCAGTCCCTGATGGATACCTCCCGGAATCCAAACAGCTCCGTATATTCATCTACACGCCCGGAGCTGCTCTTTAAACATACCTGAAGCCTGTACAGGTACGGATCTTGTGTACACCACAATCTGGGAGCTTCCACACGCCCACTCCCACTGCATCCGCATCCTGCATATACACATCTCCCGTCCGCATCAAGCACTCTGACCATGGCCTCAGCTTTATCGGCACCTTCTCCTTTTGCCTGTATGCTCCAGGAAACACTTCCATCCATTTTCCCGTATACTTCAATATCCTCCATGTACACCTCTGGTGTCGTATAAAGCCATACCGGGCGCATAATACCCGAATAATTGTAAAAATCAAAGTTTGGTAGATTCACTGTCCTTTGTTCAAGCCCCGGAAACTCTTCCGTCACCAATCTTCCACATGGAAGGGTCGTGTAATCCACAATATTATTCACAAACACGGTGAGAAGGTTCTCTCCCACCCTGCTCTGCTTTGATATCTCAAAGGAAAATGGGAGAAAACCACCTTTATGCGAACCAAGGAGTTCACCGTTTAACCATACTTCTGCTGTATGCGTCACAGCACCAAACCTGAGCAACAGCCTCCCCTGTTTCATCGGCTCCGTGACGGTGAAGCTCTTCTGATATACCATATCTCCTACATGATCTGCAAACGCTCTTCCCGGATAGATATCGTTGTAGGAAGAGGGAACTGGCATAGGCATAGTGTCTTTGAGGCGCCTGCCCGCGTCCGCGTCTTCTTTTTTCTTCAGTAATTTAAAATCCCAGATTCCATTTAGTTCAAAGACCATACGGCTTTTCGTCATCTTTGGATACAACATGGCACAATTCCCTCCCACATATAAATTTACCCTTTGATACCACTGCTCGCAATCCCCTGTACAAACTGTTTCTGTCCGACAAGGAAGATTACGATTACCGGAATCAGCGCAAGTACGGAAACCGCAAAAACAAGTCCATACTCCGTCGAGTACTGTCCGATAAACATTCGGATACCCAGTTGAATTGTCTTCTTTGATTCCGTATTAAAGTATATCATCGGCCCCATATAATCATTCCATATGGTTACAAAGCTGAAAATAACCAGGGTCGTGATTGAGCCTTTGGTCAGGGGAAGGGCAATTCTTGCATAGTTCCCATATTCTGAAAGACCATCAATCCTTGCTGCTTCAAGAAGTTCATCCGGAATTGAGATAAATGCCTGCCGCATCAAAAACACTCCAAATGCAGTAAAGCTCTGCATCAGGATATAACCGATATGCGAATCCACCAGATGCAGCGAATTCATCAGGGAATACTGCGGCAGCATGTACACCTGCCACGGGATTGCCATCGTAGCCACATAAAAGAGAAAAAGCACATTTCTCCCTTTAAATTTACATTTTGCAAAACCATACGCTGCAAAGCTGGATGTAACCACCTGAATGAACGTAATCAGAACGGTCAATTTAACCGTATTAAATGTAAAAGTCACAAGCGGAATCTTCTCCCAGACTTTTGCAAAATTGCTCCACTGCGGGTTCGCTGGAATCCATTGAATCGGTACCGAGAACACCTCGTTGTCAATCTTAAGCGATGCCGAAATCATCCAAATCAGGGGGATAAGGGTAATCACTGTCAATCCGATGAGCAATAGGTAGATAAGCGTCATTTTTACAGGACTTTTCTTTTTTACCATATCTTCCACCACCTTTAATAATTTACGAATTTCTTCTCAGTCTTAAACTGGAATACCGTAAGCAAACTCACAATCACAAACAATATCATCGCAGCCGCAGAGGATTTACCGTAATCCCACGAAATAAATGCCTGGTTGTAAATATACTGCGACAACATCGTGGATGCTGTGCCGGGACCCCCGTTCGTCATCAGGTATACCAGATCGAATACCTTAAAGGAATTGATAATCAGCATCATTACAACGAAGAATGTACTGGGGCTGAGCAGCGGCCATGTAATCTTTCTAAAACGTGTAAAGCCTTTCGCTCCGTCTATCTCCGCCGCTTCATAAAGACTCTCGTCAATGCTCTGAAGACCGGACAGATAGACGATCATAAAATATCCCATATTCCTCCATACATTTACAAGAATCAGTCCCGGGATAACCCACGCCGTCGATGCCATCCATCTGGGTGGAGAAGCAATTCCGATAAATTTCAGGAATTCGTTGACCGGGCCATAATCCGGCTGCAGCATCGCATTCCACACGACAGAGATTGCCACAACAGATGCCACATATGGGAAGAACAGTGCGCAGCGGAAAATCCCCCTCCCCTTGACCTTTTGATTCAAAAGAATCGCCAGTCCCAGTGACGCCAGCATGGAGAGCAGCACCGTGAAGATAGAAAAATAGCCTGTCTTCCAAATTGCACCTCGAAAGACTCTGTCTTTGAAAATAGCAATAAAGTTATCAAGACCCGCAAATTGCATCGGGTTAAAACCGTCCCAGTGTGAGAAACTTAATATCAATGCAAACATTACCGGGATAAAAGTAAAGATAAAAAAACCGATAAAGTTTGGAAGAATAAAAGAATAACCGATGATATTCTGCCTTATGCCAAGGGACAGCCCTTTTCGCTTTCCTTTTCCATTACCTTTCATTTTTTCTCCTTTCCACTCACATGGCTGTGGACAATACGGGCGGCAGTTTTTTTCTGCCGCCCGCCAGTCCTGTATTCTTATTTACCCTGTATTTCTTTGGAACGTGTACTCATCTCTGTAAGCACATCCCCGATCGATTTTTCTCCGATCATAATCAGTGAATGTTCTTCTGAAAGCATCTGATTCACTTCTGCCGAATTAGAATCAATCGGTCTGTCTGAAACGATTGATTTGGTCGCCAGTGCCTCTGCAGCACCTTCCGGCATACCATCAAGAGCAGCCAGAGAAGTAAGGGTTGTATCATCCTGGTAAGCTGACATCTGTCCGTTTTCGATCAGCTTCTTTGAGCCTTCTTCGCCGCAGGCATATTTGATGAATTCCCATGCCTCTTCTTTGTATTTGGAGTTTGCATTGATTCCCATCGGTGTTGTGGATCCGATTGTGCTTCCAGCCTCTACCCCATCGGGATGCGGAAGGGTTGCAATTGCCCAGTTTACATCTGTCTCACCGGCCTTTACTTTCGCAATCATTGTTGATGAGAACCAGCTTCCCATCGGAAGTGTGGCAACGGTTCCCTGCTGGAACGGAGATGCGTAAGCAATATTGCCTGTTTTCAGTGTGGAATAGTCCATAATGGTTCCTGCTTCCTGCATCCTTAAGGCCATCTCATAAGCCGGTTCCATAAAACTGTAATCTGTATCGAGAATGGTATGCTTACCGTCCTGAACTGCCCAGTTCTGAACGCATGCCTGCCATGTGTGAAGATATCCGCCATAAATCTTGTCTGACCCTTCTCCACTTGTCAGTTTCCCGCTCATTTCTTCCCACTCCGTCCATGTCATATCATTTGACGGATACGCAACGTTAGCCGCATCAAAGATGTCTTTATTGTAGTACAGCACATAGTAATCTGTCTTAAATGGAAGCACTACCTGCTTTCCATCAAGATTGAAATTCTCATATCCTACAAACTTTGTTGTATCAAGGCCATCTGCCTCAACATAAGACGTCAGGTCTTCAAGCTGTCCCTTGTCCGCAAAGGATGGGGTTCCGTCCGGATCTTTTATGTAAACGATGTCGCAGTCAGCGCCCCCATTTAACATTGTAGACAATTTGCTGACATACTCAGAGGCTGCAATATCTACGATATTAATCTTGATGTTCTCATGTTTCGCCTCGAATCCATCCACAATATCATTCAGATATGGTGTGGATGCGAGATCCCATAACGGAAATGTGAGGGTCACTTTCTCAGCTTTCTCTCCTTTGCTGTCATTTTTACTGCTGCTTTTACTGCTGCTGTTACTTTTGCTGTTATTTGCATTATTAGCGTTGGATGTTCCACATCCTGCCAGCAGCGTTGTCGCTGCCATCATTGTTGCAAGGCCAAATGCCATTGCTTTTGTAGTCCTTTTTTTCATAAACTTACCTCCTGCCTTTTTGGTTGTTTACATCTCTGACGCAAACCTTTACGATAGGTTCATTATACAAAGGCAGCCGGAAAAAATGAATTAAGAATCCTGCTGAACACTTGTACTTTTTTTCACAAGCATCCGGCTTACTGTCATTTTTTTCATATAGTTGTATTATTTTACATTGGCATCAGCTAACCACACGTTTTTGATAGTCTGTAGGAGACATATGCATATATTTCCGGAATACTCTTGAAAAATAGTATGCATTTTCATAACCAAGCCTGCAGGCGATTTCCGTGATCATCATATCTTTTTCTTCCAGAAGGCGGCATGCATATTCGATCTTCGTACTGTTTATGAAATCCATAAAGCTCTGCCCATACTCCTTCTTAAAAATCGTGGAAAGATACCCGACGGACACACCCACAAAGGCTGCTGTTTCCTGAAGTCCTATGTGGGACTCGATATGATCCAACGCATATCTGTGTGCTTTTTTCGCAAGCAGATTCCCCTGCGCAGCACCGCTCCCAACCACGTCTGTCAGTGTGTTCCGCAGCATAGAGAGCCACTCCAGAACCTGTTTTTTCGTACTGATATTTTCAATCACTGCGATACTGCTTACTTTTTCATAAGAAGTCTTTTCTAAAACACCCAGTTGTGCCAAAGCTTGGGAGGCTTCCCGGTTCAGCTCATTCAAAAGCCAAATTGCCTGACTCTTCTGATGGACCGTATTACTGATCCGTGCTTCCGCGCTGTCCATAATATTCTGAATTCCTTTCAGATTCCGCTGCACGATTTCCTGATAGATCTGAACACCAATCCCTTTCAGTCCCAGCGGCTCATAACCGGGCTTAGTCCTTTCTTCCCTTATAACATCCTCCGCAGTTCCAAGATAATACAATTCCTGAAGACTCTGGTATTCGTCCGCACACTGCTTCAGATTACCGTATCCTTCATAAAGCTGCGTATGGTATGCGTGGCATTCTGCCTGTGTAATGTTCTTTACTGTACTTGGCAGTTTGCGGGAAAACATATCCGCATTTTTCTTCCAATGCTCCTCTTCTCCTCCATGGTGGATGAACAAAACGAGAAAATTCACTTCTCCGGTATCCAGAAAAAGGCAGTTTTTCCGAAAAATATTTTCTGCAATCTTTGCTGTCAGCTCCCTGATCCATTCCATCAGTTCAGCCTTATCTTTCTTTTCCGGGGGCTGCTCCCCTGTCAGCATCGTAAAATCAAATGGAATATAAAAAAATGCATATTCCGAGAGTACACCCGACTCCTGTAACAGCTTCTTATACGCTTCATCCGGCGGAGTGCTGCGTAAAAACAACACTTTCTGAAGTGCCTTGTCCACCACTTCTTCCCGATGCTTTTTTTCAAAATAATCCGCTGCCTTCACCTCAATCAACTGCCCCCGCTTTTCCCGCTCTGCTTTTGCATGCTCCAGCGCCTTTTCAAGAAGCGGACCTTCCAACTGGCTCTTGACGAGATAGTCCACTGCCTGATACTGTAAAGCCTTTCTTGCAAGCTCAAACTCTTCCAAATTTGTAAGTACAATAAAAACAATATGTGGAAATTCTTCATTTACATGTTTCATCAAAGTAATACCGTCCATCACCGGCATATTAATGTCTGCCAATACAATATCCGGCTGTATTCTGCGGATCTCCTCCAGCGCATCCTGACCGTTACGTGCCGTCGCAGCCACCACACAGTTGTTTTTCTCCCAATCTACAAGAAACTTGATTCCGGATAAGATGATTGTCTCATCATCTACGATCATAACTTTGTACATATACTTCCTTTCCCTTTCTACATTTTCCTGGGAATGTGTATGGTGACTCTCGTGAAGCTTCCTTTTTCACCTTCATAAATCAAACCATAATTTTGCCCATAAGTCATTTTCAGACGCTCGTCCACATTGACCACTCCAATTCCACTCATAGCATTTTTATTCTTTTTCATTTTCAGTATCTCCGAGAGCTCTCCCTGATCCATCCCAACTCCATTATCCTCAACAGATATGTAAAGGTCATTCTCTTTCTCCCACGCATTTACACGGATTACACCGTAAGTCCCAGTAGGTTCTATGCCGTGGAAGATTGCATTCTCTATGATTGGCTGCAAGGTCATCTTTACAATCAGACAATCCAAATACTCCTCAGGCACGCTGCATATGTAATCGAATATCTCCATATAGCGCACCTGCTGCAGATTGATATAATCCTGTACCAGCGAAAGTTCTTCCTTAAGTGTGATCTGATCACCTGCTCCTTTCGCCATATTGCGTAGAAGATTCTCCAGACTCATGACCGTATCTGCAATATTATTTGCTTTTTGTATCACCGCCATCCACCGCACAGAATCCAGTGTGTTATAAAGAAAGTGTGGATTGATTTGTGCCTGCAGCGCATGCATCTCAAGCCTTTGCCTTTGTTCATACATTTTTTTCTGATTTTTGATCAGACTGTTGATATGCCGGACAAGACGGTTGAATTCTTTTCCAATCTTAGCGATTTCATCCTTCCCTTCTTCAATGGAGGCATCCTCTGTCAAAACCTTTTCCTCCGCCAGTTGACTGATATGACTGCTCAGTCCCCGAAGCGGCTGTGTAACCTGCTTTGAAATGAGCCGCGACACCGCAATTCCCGCACACAGAACCATGACCACCGTAATCAAAAGCATATATGTAATATAGATATTATCCGCTGAATAAAGATTACTTTCGATTGCCACAGTAATCTCAAGAGAAAACGGTTGAAATTTAAGTGAATCTGTATACGTCGAACTTTTCATCCTTCCGCTTCTGTGTACCTTCTGAAAATCCTCTGAAGAATACCACACATTACGGTCGTTCTTCTCACTCCCTATCATGATATTTGATGATTCCCGATATGGTTCCAGCAGATCCTGGAGCAGCCTTGTATTTAATTCCATGTAGATAAAGCTGTTTCTTTCGCGGTCAAGCGGATAGATATAAATCAGCTTGGTCTCTCCCTTGTCGATGACAGACTCCCCTATCTGCGCCACTGCCTTTCCATCGGAGCTATCCTCCCAAAAAAGCCGGCTTTCAAAAATCCGTGCCGCCTGGCTGGTCTCCGTGGATGCCGATATCGATATCGCCATGCCCTCCTTGTTCACCAGAACCATACGATCCACGTAATCACTCACCGGATTTCCCCTCAAAGAGGCAGCAAGACTCTCCTGGGCAGAAAGCGCATACTTCTTCGTCTCCATAGAATCAAGGGATGATTTTGACATGACCCATCTGACACTGGAGCTGTTCTCTGCAATCAGAGCCAGAGTATCAATATTATTCTCCGCATCCTCCAAATAGGAATAAATCACGGATAAATACCCCTTTTCGACATCCTTTTGTTTCTCCATGAGCTGATGTCCCAGCAAAGCGCTGATAACGGTATTCGTCACAATACAGAAAACCACGATAGGCGCCAATATGGATACCAGCACCTTTGTTTGAAAGCTGTGCCGTGTCTGACTTATGAGATTACCCCTCCTCTCTTTTGCCTGTTTCCCCATC
>CAMKHH010000001.1 GCA_946412445.1 uncultured Eubacterium sp. | reverse complement strand
CGGGCAGATTTTTTAACAGCAATCAGATATTGTTTGCCAGGATTGGAGGAATTCTGGTTATTCTGTTCGGGCTTTATCAATTAGGGATTTTCGGAAAATCGAATATGCTGGGAAAAGAGCACCGGCTTCCAATCAAAATGAATACGGTGGCTATGTCACCCTGGATGGCACTGCTCATGGGTTTTACATTCAGCTTTGCATGGACGCCCTGTGTCGGCCCCGCTTTGGCGAGCGTACTGCTTATGACAGCTTCAGCCGGTACAAAGGCCATGGGCTTTTTGTTGATTGGCGTGTATACGCTTGGTTTTGTCCTGCCGTTTCTGGCGGTAGGCCTGTTTACCAGCACGCTTCTTGACTTGTTTAAGAAGGATGGAAAAGTTGTCCAGTATACGGTGAAAATAGGTGGGGTTTTGATGGTTTTGATGGGAATTATGATGTTTACAGGGAATATGAATTCTATTACGGGATATTTATCTAAAGCCTCAGCACCAGTGGAGAAGGAAAAGGAACAACAGGACAGCAGTTCAGATTCAAGTTCGTCTGCGCAAAGTAGTTCATCTGCACAGAGCAGTTCATCTGCGGAGCAACAGCAGGAACTGCCTGACAGCTATGATTTTACCCTGACCGATCAGTACGGAAACAGCCACACACTTTCAGAGTACAAAGGGAAAACAGTTTTCCTGAATTTCTGGGCCACATGGTGTCCTCCCTGTCGTGCGGAAATGCCTGATATCCAGAAGCTTTATGAAGAAACGAGTGTTGAGGGCAAGGAAGATCTTGTAATTTTGGGTATCGCCGCTCCGGATTATGGGAAGGAAACATCAGAGGATGGAATCAGACAATTTCTGGACGAAAACGGGTATACATATCCGGTTCTGATGGATCCCGGCGGTAAGATATTTGCAGAATATGGAGTTTATTCTTATCCCACTACTTTCATGATTAACAAAGAAGGGAAAGTTTTTGGTTACGTCTCCGGCCAGATCAGCGAAGATACGATGAGAAGTATTATTAAACAGACGATGGAGGGCAAAAGGTAAAAATATGGCAGGAACGATACAGCAGATTGCAGAACTGGCGGGTGTATCCCGGGGAACCGTGGACAGAGCTCTGAATCATCGTGGAAGGGTAAAACCGGAGGTGGCTGCAAGGATTGAGCAGATTGCCCATGAAATTGGTTATGTTCCAAAGCATCAGAGGGCTTGGCAGAGCGGTGGAGGCCTGGAAAACAGGGTCATGCGGATAGGGGTGATTACACAATTATCCGGTTCCTCCTTTATGATTTCGGTAAACCATGGCATAGAAGAGGCGGCGAAAAAGCTGAAAAACCAGGGGATAGAGGTAGTGCTTAAGGGAAGTACTTCTGTCGATGAGAGGGAACAGCTGATGTTTATGGATGAGCTTGAAGCGGAGGGCATAGATGCTCTCGCCATCATGCCAGTGGAGTGTGACGATGTCCGTCTGCGCCTCAATCATCTGATACAGGAGAGGAATATCTCTGTTGTAACATTTAATACAGACATTGTAGGAACGGCCCGCAGCTGCTTTGTGGGGTTGGATAACCGAAAAAGTGGACAGACTGCCGCCGGACTTATGGGGTTGATGATGCAGGGAAAAGGAAAGGTACTCGGCATCACGGGCTACTTCTCCAACAGTGCGGGAAGTCAAAGGATGGACGGCTTTCTGGAAGAATTGAAGAAAGGTTTTCCTGACATAGAGCCGGTAGGGGTGCAGAGCAGCTTTGACGACACCGGAGAGGTTGAAAAAATAATTCTGGGTACCCTGATGGCTTTTCCCGATCTGGAAGGGATTTTTCTGGCTTCCGGGGGACAGGCAGGAGTGAAGAAGGCTTTTGAACAATTGAAACCGGAAAAGCGTCCTTATGTCATTATCTATGATCTGACCCCTAAGAATAAAAAAGCATTAAAGGAAGGGACTGTAGACTTTCTCATCGATCAGGAAGGTTTTGAGCAGGGGTATAGGGCTTTGTCTATTCTGGCCGATAAATTATTATGGGGAAAAGAACCGGATCGTGAATACATGTATACGGAAATTAGAATTAAAACAAGATATAATCTCTAGTATAGGCAGGCCATCACCGCTCTTGAAGTTGGTGGTGGCCTATTGCTGTAGTAAATACACAAAAATAAACATCAAATATTGTGCAAAACATGAAAACGGATGGAAAAATGCTTTCTGTATTGCACAGGGTGGTAATCATGTGCTAATATGACAATATAAATAAGCACACAAAAGCACGCTAATGTCAAAAAAAAGCACGCAAAAAACAGATTGCGTGTATATGCAGGGCAAGCAGGGAGGAAGAACTATGAGTTATGTGGATTTTGACACATCGAGACCTATGGATATTGTACTTCTGGGACGTGTGGCCATCGATTTTAATCCCGCCTATAATAATCAGGTGAAAGAGGAATTTAAACCACTGAAGGATGTCCATATGTTTGAAAAGTATGTGGGAGGGTCACCTGCTAATATTGCCGTAGGGGTCACCCGCCACGGGATGAAGGCGGGATTTATCGGGAAGGTATCCGATGACCAGTTCGGAGACTTCGTGGTGGACTATTTTAACGGAGAAGGAATCGATACTTCTCAGATTACCAGATGTCAGGGGGGAGAAAAGCTCGGACTGACTTTTACCGAAATGCTTTCCTCCAGTGAGAGCAGTATTCTGATGTATCGAAATTGTATTGCTGATTTACAGCTTCATGTGGATGATATTGATGAGGCTTACATAAAACAGACGAAAGCACTCTTGATTTCAGGTACGTCTCTTGCAGAAAGCCCATCCAGAGAGGCCGCTTTAAAAGCCGTGATGCTGGCGAAGAAAAATCATACCAAAATTATCTTCGATATAGATTACCGGGCATATAACTGGAAGAATACGGATGAGATTTCCATATATTATTCTGCGGTGGCGAAAGAGGCAGATATTATTATGGGTTCCAGGGAAGAATTTGACCTGACTGAAAAACTGATAAAGCCAGGAATGTCTGACGAAGAATCGGCGGCTCTGTGGCAGGGATATCATGCCAAAATTGTGGTAATCAAGCATGGGATGAAAGGCTCTACTGCTTATACCTGTGACGGACAGCGCTATTCCATTAAACCTTTCCCTGTGGAGGCCAGAAAAGGTTTTGGAGGCGGTGATGGGTATGGAGCGGGATTCTTATATGGCTTATATCAGGGATGGAAGATCATTGACTGCCTGGAATTTGGTTCCGCTGAAGCATCTATGATGGTAAGAAGTAATAACTGCTCGGATGATCTTCCGGGTCCGGATGAAGTACATGCATTCATAAAAGATGAAAAAGAAAAATTTGGCGAGATGATAGCGAGGATATAAGATCAGGAAAGGAGCGATAAATATGGGAGATACAACAAGAATGACGGTTGCACAGGCAATTGTGAAATTTCTGGATCAACAGTATGTTTCCATGGATGGGGTTGAGTCTAAATTCGTAGAAGGCTTTTTTACCATATTCGGGCATGGAATTGCCGTGGGACTGGGGGAAGCCCTGGATACGAATCCGGGAAAGCTGAAGATTATGCAGGGAAGGAACGAACAGGGAATGTGCCATACGGCCATCGCATTTGCAAAGCAGAAGAACAGGAAGGCCATCATACCGTGTGCTTCTTCCATAGGTCCCGGAGCAGCCAATATGGTGACCGCTTGTGCCACCGCTACAGTAAATAATATACCGCTTCTGGTATTTCCGGCAGATACATTTGCCTCAAGACAGCCGGATCCTGTACTGCAGCAGCTTGAGCAAAGCAACAGTCTGGCAACGACTACAAATGATGCATTCAAACCGGTCTGCAAGTATTGGGACAGAATCAACCGCCCGGAGCAGGTGATGACCGCTCTTGTAAGCGCCATGCGGGTATTAACCGATCCGGCTGAAACCGGAGCCTGTTGTATTGCACTTCCTCAGGATGTAGAAGGGGAATCCTATGATTATCCGGATTATTTCTTCCGGAAACGGATTCATAGAATTACTCGTCCAGTCGCTGTACAAGAAGAAATCGAAGAGATTGCAGATATAATTACCAGGGCAGAGAAACCCTTGCTGATTGTGGGCGGAGGTGTCAGATACTCCGATGCAGGTGATACAGTGGAAAAATTCTGTGAAGAGTTCCGTATTCCCTTTGGGGAGAGCCAGGCGGGAAAAAGCGCCTGCAAATCCAGCCATCCTTACTGTCTGGGGGGAATTGGGGTAACAGGGACTTACGCCTCTAACATTATAGCCCAGGATGCAGATGTGGTAATCGCTGTAGGGACTCGTCTGTCCGACTTTACAACGAGTTCCAAGCACCTGTTCCGAAACAAGGATGTAAAGGTAGTGACGATTAATAACAGTCGCTTCCATGCCTATAAGATGGATGCGGTTAAAGCGGTGGGAGACGCGAAGACAACACTTTGTGCACTGGCGGAAAACTTAAGATGCCGGAAGTATCTCTCTTCTTATAAAGGGGAGATAGAGGCGGCAAAAGCAGTCTGGGATAAAGAGCTGGAGCGCCTGGGAGCAATCGCCTATACAGGTGAGGACTTCGTGCCGGAAATCAAGGCCAGGGATCCCCGGACCATACCGGAATTTGTCGGTATGACGGGTGGAAGCATCACCCAGACAGCGGCTCTTGCGGCGATTAACAGAAATATCGGTAAAGATGCTACGATTATTACCGCGGGAGGATCTCTTCCAAGCTGCATGCAGCGGATGTGGAGAACGGATAAAAGAGGCGGATACCATGCGGAATATGGATATTCCTGTATGGGATATGAGGTAGCGGCCACACTGGGTGTAAAATTTGCCGAACCGGATCATGAAGTCTATTGTGTGGTGGGAGATTCCAGTTTCCAGATGCTGCACAGCGAAATTATGACCATCATGCAGGAACAAAAAAAGGTAAATATCCTGATTTTTGACAATTGCGGATTTGGATGTATTAATAATCTGGAGATGAACCATGGGATTGGCAGTCTGGCTACGGAATTTAGATATACGGATGGCAGGAAGCCGGCAGGAAAGCTGATTCCAGTGGACTATGCCAAAATCGGAGAGGGATATGGACTGAAAACCTATACCTGTAAGACAATCGAAGAATTGGTCAAAGCCCTGGAGGATGCGAAGCAACAGGAGATTGCCTGCCTTTTTGATTTAAAAGTAATCCCCAAGACCATGACAGACGGATATGAATCCTGGTGGAATGTGGGAATAGCGACCACATCGGAGAAGGAAAGCGTGCTGGATGCCTGTGCGGGGGTGATGAAAGGCCGCAGGGAAGCGAGAGATTATTAAAGGAGGTTGCAAAAATGGGAAAACTGTTTGGTTACCCTGAGTTTGACGCAGATGGTGAACAGATACTCACCACCTATGAAAATGAATATAAAGAGATGCAGATGGATATCCGGGTCTACCGGATGAAGGCGGGAGACACAAGAACTTTTAAAAAGCATGGAAAAGAGATGGCAATCCTGCTGCTTTCCGGTAAACTCTCCTTTACCTTTGAGGGAGAGCAAAGGGAGGTAAGCAGAAAAGACGTATTTACCGAAGGACCGTGGTGTGTACATGTATGCAGTGCGACAGAAGTGAAGACAGATGTGCAGGCAGATTCGGAGATACTCATCCAGTGTACCCGCAATGAACAAGCATTTCCGGCCAGAATCTATGCGCCCGAAGACGCACCCTGGGGTTATTCCTGTGTGGGTAAATTTGGAAATGTAGCAAAACGGAGGGTAAATACAATCTTTGACCATGACATTGCGCCTTATTCCAACATGGTTTTGGGAGAGGTGTTAAACGACAGGGGAAACTGGTCAGGATATCTGCCGCACAGACATCCGCAGCCGGAAACCTATTATTTTAAATTTGACCGTCCGGAAGGATTTGGAGCAAGTTTTGTGGGGGATCAGGTTTTTAAGAGTGTTGACGGCAGCTTTTCAGCGATTCCCGGAGGAGAATTACATCCACAGGCAGTGGCACCGGGATTTCAGATGTATACCTGCTGGATGATCCGCCATATAGAAGGGAACCCCTGGCTGCAGACGGACCGCTGTGAGGATGAGAGATATACCTGGCTTCATGAAGCTGATTTGTAATGAAAGTGAGACAATCAGAAACCTAAAGAGTATAAGGAGACAAGGAAGATGGTAAGAATAGGAATTATCGGGGCCGGCAGAATCGGTAAGGTACATATCACAAGTATTAGTACCAGAATAAAGGATGCAGTGATTAAAACAGTTGCGGATCCATATATGAACGAGGAGACCAAGCGCTGGGCGAAAAGCATGGGAGTTGCCCATGTAACGAAAGATTATAAAGAGATTATAGATGACCCTGAGATTGATGCGGTGCTGATCTGTTCTTCTACAGACACGCATTCCCCGATTTCTCTCGAAGCCATTCGTGCGGGTAAACACGTATTCTGCGAAAAGCCGATTGACCACGATGTGGAAAAAATCAAAGAGGTCGTTGCTGCGCTGGAAGGAACCGGGCTAAAGTACCAGGTGGGCTTTAACAGGAGATTTGACCATAATTTTGAGGCAATCCAGCAGGCAGTTGCAGCGGGGAAGGTAGGAAAACCGCAAGTCATTAAGATTACCTCCCGGGATCCGGAACCCCCCGGAATTGATTATGTGAAGGTATCCGGGGGAATGTTTCTGGATATGACAATCCATGATTTTGATATGGCTTGCTTTCTGGCAGGCTGCGACGCCACCGAAGTCTATGTACAGGCAGCGAATCTGGTGGATCCTGCCATCGGAGAAGCCGGAGATGTGGATACGGCAGTCATAACATTACAGATGGAAAATGGAGCCATAGCGGTGATTGATAATTGCAGAAAAGCAGTTTATGGATATGACCAGAGGGCGGAGGTCTTTGGCTCGGAGGGCATGATTTCCATAAGCAATGACAGTCAGTCCCGGGCAGTCTTAAGTAATTCCGAAGGAGTAACGGCTGAGAAACCGATGTACTTTTTCCTGGAACGTTATATGGAAGCCTATGGAAAAGAAATTGCAGCCTTCATAGATGCAATTGAAAACAAGAAAGAGACACCATTGAATGTCATGGATGGATTACGCCCTGTCTTAATGGGACTGGCTGCAAAGAAATCCTACGAGGAACACAGACCGGTACAGATTTCAGAAATCAATTAAGAGGAGAACTATTTATGTTAGACAGAGCGAAAGTGAAATTGGGAATTGCCCCCATCGCATGGACGAATGATGACCTTCCGGATCTGGGAAAAGAGAATACCTTTGAACAGTGTATCAGTGAGATGGCATTGGCCGGATTCACGGGTTCAGAGGTCGGAAACCGTTATCCCAAAGATACGGATGTGTTAAAAAAGGCACTTGCCTTAAGAGGGCTTGAAATCTGTAACCAGTGGTTTTCTTCTTACCTTATCAGCAGGCCGTTTGAAGAAGTGGAAAAAGAATTCCGGGCACAGATTACATTCTTAAAGACCATGGGTGCGAAAATCATCGGAGTGTCCGAACAAAGTTACAGTGTACAGGGGCAGCAGGATACTCCAATCTTCGGACATAAGTATGAGATGAATGACCAGGAATGGGATATCTTCTGCCGGGGATTAAACAGATTGGGAAGGATAGCAAGAGATGAGTATGGAATCAGACTGACCTTCCACCACCATATGGGAACGGTCGTACAGAACCCGGATGAGGTGGAACGTATGATGAAGGGTACGGATTCCGAATATGTCAGTCTGCTATACGATACCGGGCACTTTGCCTACTGTGGGGCAGACCCGCTTGAAATGCTCCAGAAATACATAGACCGCGTGAAGCATGTACACCTGAAGGATATTCGTCCTGAAGTAGTGGAGAAAGTGAAACAAGACAACTTGAGCTTTCTGGAGGGTGTCCGCCTGGGTGCATTTACAGTACCCGGAGACGGCTGCATTGACTTTGTACCGATTTTCCAGACACTCGAAAAAGCAGGGTATGAGGGATATATGCTGGTAGAAGCAGAACAGGATCCTGCGAAGGCAAATCCGCTGGAGTATGCTGTTAAGGCAAGAAAATTTATTGAGGAAAAGACGGGGCTATAGTGTCCTGTATCAGAAACTTAATGAAAGAGCGAAAAGTTGGTAATTTAGACAAAATGCTTTCTAATTCGGGTGGATTCATTGACACAATGTTGAGAATTTATTATAATGGAAAAAGTGATATAAGGTGTTATCACTTTTAATACCAAAGTATGCAAGAAATTCTTAACAGGCACCGAAAAGAGACAGGGAATGATTGTTATCGGGCGAAGGATTCCGTTAGCATCATTCCCTTCTTATATTGTAAAGGAAAAACAGATGAAACATCAGACAGGGCTGGAAGATGCTTATGTAATAAAGGACTCAAAAAAACTTCGCATGGGTTATACCACTGGCTCCTGCGCAGCGGCAGCAGCCAAGGCGGCGGTGCAGATGCTGCTTACCGGTGATTTGGTGGAAGAGGCTGCACTTCTGACACCGAAGGGAATCCTGCTGCATCTTTTAATAGAAGATATACAGATTAAGTATGCTTGTGATGGAAGCGTGGAGGAGGTCAGCTGCGCCGTACAAAAGGATGGGGGAGACGACCCGGACGCAACGCATGGAGCCTTTATCTATGCAACTGTATCCAGACAGGAACAGGGGATTACCATCGATGGAGGAACAGGTGTTGGCAGGGTGACAAAGCTGGGACTCTCCCGCCTGGTTGGTGAGGCTGCTATCAATCCGGTACCTTATCGGATGATAGCGGAGGAAACAGCAGGAGTCTGTAAAGAAAACGCATATCAGGGAGGCGTAAAGGTCATAATCAGTGTACCGGACGGAGAGAAGCTTGCAGCCAAAACCTTTAACCCAAGGCTTGGAATCACAGGAGGAATTTCTATACTGGGAACCAGTGGGATTGTGGTACCTATGAGTGAAGACGCTTTGCTTGCCAGTATCCGTCTGGAGATGCAGACATTGGCTGCGCAGGGAGCGGGGTATCTTCTGATTACGCCGGGAAATTATGGAGAGGCATTTGCCTCCCGAATGCACAGGCTGAACCGGAGTACGGAGATGAAATGCAGTAATTATGTCGGCGAAACCATCGATATGGCGGTGGAGCTTGATATGAAAGGAATCTTGTTTATCGCCCATATCGGAAAATTCATCAAGGTTTCCGGTGGAATCATGAATACGCATTCCCGAAATGCCGACTGCCGCGCCGAGCTTATGGCAGCAGCTTACCTGCGGGCAGGAGGAGATGCCGATACAGCACGCAGAATCTTAAGCACATATACAACAGAAGAAGCACTTGATATATTGAATTCAGAAGATATGTTAGATGGAACTATGGGACAGGTCTGCGAAAAAGTTGAATTCTATCTGAAAAACAGATGTCGGGACAGGATACAGATTGGTGCAATCCTATTTTCCCAAACGAAGGGAAAATTGGGGGAGACATCCGAGGTACAGAATCTGATAGAGAAAATAAACAGAGGAGGAATATAAATGACGGCAAAACTATATGGAATCGGTGTGGGTCCCGGAGATCCGGAGCTATTGACTTTGAAAGCGCTGCGAATAATCAGGGAAAGCGATGTGGTGGCATTGCCCGGTGAGAATCCAGGCGATACGGTAGCATATAAAATCGTGGTTCAGGTATATCCCGAACTGGCAGGGAAAGAACTTCTTGCGGTTCCCATGCCCATGACAAAGGACCCTGTGAAGCTGGAAACAAGCCACAGGCAGGGAGCGGAAGCGGTGAGGGCCCTTTTGGAACAAGGCAGGCAGGTAGCATTTCTGACATTGGGTGATCCGACAGTTTATTCCACCTATCTCTATGTACATAAAAGAGTGGAGGAGGCAGGATATCCGGTGGAGATCATAAGCGGAATCACTTCCTTTTGTGCGGTAGCAGCCAAATTAAATATGGGTCTTGTGGAAAAGGCTGAACCTCTGCATGTTATTCCGGCTTCTTATCAAATCGAAGATTCCCTGAAACTGCCGGGAACCAAGGTTTTGATGAAGGCGGGAAAGAGGCTTTTTCATGTAAAGCAAATGCTGAAAGAATATGGGGAAGAAGCGGTGATGATAGAGAACTGTGGAATGCCTGACGAAAAAATATACAGAAGTGTAGATGAAATTCCTGAAGATGCAGGCTACTATTCTTTAATCATAGTAAAGGAGAAAAACAGATGATACATTTTGTGGGAGCAGGTTCCGGAGCGCCGGATCTGATTACGATACGGGGCAAGAAATATCTGGAAGAAGCTGACGTGATTATTTATGCTGGTTCCCTGGTGAATCCAGAACTTTTAGGATATAAAAAGGAGGGATGCGAGGTATACGACTCTGCAAAGATGACCTTGGAAGAGGTGATTTCAGTTATGGTAAAAGCAGAGGATGAAGGGTATATGACCGTCCGGCTGCATACCGGAGATCCATGTATTTACGGTGCAATCCGGGAACAGATGGATGTGTTGGATGAGAAAGGAATTTCCTATGACTCATGCCCGGGGGTCAGTGCATTCTGCGGAGCGGCATCTGCGCTGAATCTGGAGTATACATTGCCAAATGTCTCTCAGAGTGTGGTTATCACCAGGATGGCAGGAAGAACCCCGGTTCCGGAGAAGGAAAGCATAGAGTCATTTGCGGCACATCAGGCAACCATGGTTATCTTCTTAAGCACAGGGATGCCAGAGGAGTTAAGTAGGCGGCTGATTGCGGGGGGGTATTCGGAAGATACACCGGCGGCCATCGTGTACAAGGCAACCTGGGAAGATGAGAAAACCTGTATATGTACGGTTGGAACACTGGCAGAGACGGCAAGAAGAGAAAACATTACAAAAACAGCCTTGATGATTATAGGCGATGCAGTGTCTCATGGTAATTATGACCGTTCGCTGTTATATCATCCGGAATTTACAACAGAATTCAGAAAGGGAACTTTAGAGTAAAATCATTATGATGAAGATAGCGGGAGTATGTTTTACACAGGGTGGATTTACATTACTAAAGCGGTTACAGGAGATTCTTCTAAAAGAAGGAAACGAAGTCAATATTGTATTCAAAAGCCGTTTTGCGCAAAATGGGCATCCTGCTGAGCTCAAAGAGGATTTAAAGGACTGGACAAGAAAGCGTTTTATAGATAGCGATGCCATTATCTTTGTTGGAGCCACGGGAATCACCGTACGGACAATTGCTCCTTTTGTCAGAGATAAGCGCCAGGATCCGGCGATTATTGTGTTGGATGAGCGGGGAAAGTTTTGTATTCCGTTGTTGTCCGGACACATTGGAGGAGCCAATGAATTGGCCGGGTGGCTGGCTGAACAGATTCATGCAATTCCGGTGGTAACTACGGCTACCGACGCCTATGGCAAATTCGCTGTGGATGTTTATGCAACGCAGAACCATATGACATTATCCAATATGACTTATGCAAAGGAAGTGTCGGCTTCTCTGCTAAGCGGATATCCGGTGGGACTCCAGAGCGATTTTCCTGTGACGGGGGATTTGCCGGAAGGAATCGTATGGGCAGGAGAACTGAAACCGGACAATCCGGAGGAGGTTACCTTGGGAATCAGTATTAGTCCCTCCTATCAGAACAAATATTTTGACCATTGCCTGTGGTTGATTCCCCCCTGCATCACGGTCGGAATCGGATGCAGGAAGGGAAGCAGCGCAGAACAGATTGAAAAACTGTTCTATGATGTTTTAAAAGAACATTATATCTATCCCGAAGCGGTCTGCCAGGTGGCCACGATAGACCTGAAAGCCGATGAACCGGGCCTGTTGGAATTTTGTGAGAGAAATCATCTTCCACTTATAACGTATACACCGGATGAGTTAAGACGGGCAGAGGGAAGCTTCATTGCGTCTACGTTTGTGGAGGAAGTTACAGGTGTGGATAACGTATGCGAGCGAAGCGCTTGTTTGGCTGGTGAAGGAGAAGTGATTGTAAGAAAAACATGTGCCGATGGTGTAACCTGTGCATGTGTAAAAAAAGACTGGAGGATATGTTTTGAATAAAATCTATGTGGTAGGCATAGGGCCGGGTGATTATGAAAAGATGACAATTGAAGCGGCGGATGCCTTAAGAAACAGTGATACAATTATTGGATATACCGTTTACGTGGATCTGGTAAAAGAACATTTTCCAGGTAAAAACTTTCTGACAACACCTATGAAGAAAGAAGTGGACCGCTGTATTCTTGCATTTGAGGAAGCGAAAAAAGGACATGTGGTTTCCATGATCTGCAGTGGAGATACAGGGGTCTACGGTATGGCCGGACTGATGTACGAGGTGGGTACACGCTACAGGGAGGTGGAACTTCAGATCATACCGGGTGTTACGGCGGCTTTGGGAGGGGCGGCGGTTCTGGGCGCACCGCTGATCCATGATTTCTGCCTGATCAGTTTAAGCGATCTTCTTACTCCCTGGGAAAAAATTGAAAGCAGACTGCTTCATGCGTCAGAAG
This sequence comes from uncultured Eubacterium sp., assembly GCA_946412445.1. Taxonomy (GTDB): domain Bacteria; phylum Bacillota; class Clostridia; order Lachnospirales; family Lachnospiraceae; genus Novisyntrophococcus. The sequence goes on along the minus strand of CAMKHH010000001.1, from coordinate 4,688 downwards.
CAGATTTTGTAATCTGTCTCTATAATCCTTCCAGTAAAAAACGTAAGGATTATCTGATGAAGGCCTGTGATTTGATGCTGCAGCATAAAAGCCCGGATACGGTATGCGGAACGGTGGCATACATCGGCCGGGAGGGGGAACATGTGCAGGTAATGACATTAAAAGAGCTAAGAGATATAAAAGCAGATATGTTCACCACAGTCTTCATCGGGAATTCGCAGACAAAGAACATAGACGGACATATGGTCACGCCAAGAGGTTACAGGGATGTTTAAAGCGAGGGTGCTGTTGTTCGCAGGAACCATAGAAGGAAGAATACTGGCGGAATTCTTAAAAACGCATGGGATTCCCACATGGGTCTGTGTAGCTACGGAATATGGCGGAAGTCTGATTGAAGAAGATTCTTTTCTTCATGTATCCCATGAAAGACTGGATGAGAAGCAGATGGAGGCTTTGATGGGTCAGATGAAGGGCGTTCTGGTTGTGGATGCCACCCATCCATATGCCGCCGAGGTCACCGGAAATATCAGACGTGCCGCAGAACAGGCGGGATGTGAATATCTGCGTCTGCTGCGTTTTGGCGGCGGTAGGAACGAAGCTAATACGGTATACGTAGAGTCCACGAGTGCTGCCGCAAAGTGGCTGAATACTCAGGAGGGTTCTGCCCTGCTGACAACAGGAAGCAAGGAACTGGCTGAATTCACAAAGGTTGAGAATTTTGAGAAGAGGCTGTATGCCAGGGTACTCTCCCTGCCTAATGTGGTGGAACAATGTGCCGGCCTGGGGTTTACAGGAAAGCATCTGATCTGCATGCAGGGACCATTTTCCACAGAAATGAATACCGCCATGATCCGGCAGTATGGAATCCGGTATCTGGTTACGAAGGACACGGGTGCTGCCGGAGGCTTTCCGGAAAAGGCCGAGTCTGCAAGAATAACCGGAATCACACTTCTGGTTATTGGAAGACCGGTACAGGAAGAAGGCTTGTCCCTGATGGCATGCAAGCATGAGTTGTGCAAGAGATTTCAGCTTTCCGGGAAACCGGAGATTGCGCTGGTGGGAATCGGCATGGGCGGCCAGGAGGGAATGACCTGTGAGGCCAGGAGGTGGTGCCAAAGGGCCGATCTGCTGATTGGAGCAGCCCGGATGACGGAAGGAATTGTGCTGCCGGGACAGGCAGTCTACCAGGAATATCAGACGGAAAAGATAACAGCTTATATCGGGGAACACCCTGAATTTGAAAGAATAGGAATTTTGCTTTCCGGAGATGTGGGGTTTTACAGTGGAGCGAAACGATTGCTGCAGGCATTGCCGGAGCAAACGAAAGTATTTCCGGGGGTGGCCTCGCTTGTTTCTTTTTGTGCAAAACTGAAAGAATCCTGGGAGGATGCAGTCCTGCTCAGTGTACATGGAAAGCATTGTAACCTGGTGGGAGAGATTCAGCATCATGAAAAGATATTCGCTCTGCTCGGGAAAAGCGGACAAGTAAAGGAACTTTGTGGAAAACTCCTGGAATATGGCATGGACGATGTGGAAATCTTTATAGGAGAGCGATTATCCTATCCGGAAGAACGGATATTAAAAGGTTATCCAAAAGATTTTCTGGAGCTTCGGACAGATCCACTGGCCGTGATTCTGGTTAAGAATACGAAGGCACGGCGCTTTGTGACGCATGGTCTGCCGGACGAAGCCTTCTTAAGGGATAAGGTGCCCATGACCAAAGAGGAAATCCGTGAGGTTTCTATCTGCAAACTGCATCTGGAGCGGGATTCTGTCATCTATGATGTAGGGGCGGGGAGCGGTTCCCTGTCTGTGGAGATGGCGCTCACCTCCTATAAAGGAAACGTCTATGCCATTGAAAAGAATCCAGAAGCGGTAAAACTTCTGAAGAAAAACCGTAGTAAATATGGCACGGACAATATGGAGATTGTGGAGGGGTGTGCTCCGGGAGCATTGACGGATTTGCCTGCTCCTACGCATGCTTTTATCGGTGGATCCTCTGGGAACCTGAAAGAAATCTGTGAAGTATTACTGGTGAAGAATCCGAAGGTGCGCCTGGTCATAAATGCCATTACGCTGGAAACTGTAGCGGAAGCTCTTAAGGTGTTAGGGGAGCTGCCTGTGTGCCGGCAGGAAATTGTTCAGATGAGTGTTTCGCGTTCCAAAGAGGTGGGACGGTATCATATGATGATGGGACAAAACCCTGTCTATATTATCTCCTGCGAAGGAGGAATTATGTCATGAATATCCCCAGAATACTATTAACAGCACCCTCCAGTGGAAGTGGAAAGACATTAATTACCTGTGGAATTTTAAACCTGCTCAAAAAGCGGGGACTTATGCCTGCATCGTTTAAATGTGGACCTGACTTTATTGATCCCATGTTTCATACAACCGTGATTGGAACACAGAGCCGGAATCTGGACACCTTTTTTACAGATCCGGATACGACCTGTTATTTATTTGAAAAACATGCGAAAGAGTGCTGTATTGCGGTAATGGAAGGAGTGATGGGCTTCTACGACGGCATCGCCACAAGTACAAAGGCCAGTGCCTATGATGTGGCAAGGATCACAAAAACACCGGCGATACTCATTGTGGATGCAAAGGGGGCCAGTGTTTCAATAGCCGCGCTGATTAAAGGGTTTAAGGAATACCGGGAGGACAGCCCGATTGCCGGGGTTATTTTAAACAGGCTTTCTCCCATGATGTACTCCAGAATGAAGGAGCTGATTGAGAAAGAAACCAATGTCTCCGTACTGGGATATGTACCGGTTTTGAAAGATTGCGTACTGGAAAGCCGTCATCTGGGTCTTGTACTTCCTGGAGAAGTGGAACGGCTGCAGCAAAAACTGGATGCTTTGAGTGAAATTCTGGAGGAATCACTGGAGGTGGAAAAATTACTGGAACTGTCCAGGAGTGCCAAAGAGCTGGACTACGACAGGGAAAAGGTCAGTACGGTACGTTGCGGTTTGTATTTTCCCCGGGGGAAGCAAAACTTCCGGGAAAATCCGCAACGGAAAAAAATCAGAATCGGGCTTGCACAGGATGAGGCTTTTTGCTTTTTCTATAAAGACAATCTGGAACTTCTGGAGGATTTAGGCGCCAGTTTTGTACCTTTTTCCCCCATTCATGATAAAAAACTGCCGGATGGGCTGGATGGATTTATGCTGCATGGGGGATACCCGGAGTTGTTTGCAGAGGATTTAAGTGCAAACCATTCCATGAAAGCCAGCATCCTGGAGGCTTTGGAGAGAGGAATACCGGCTGTTGCAGAATGTGGAGGCTTCATGTATCTTCATCAGGAGATGGAGGACATGGAAGGAAATTCCTGGCCCATGGTAGGAGCCATAGAAGGAAGGGCTTACCATACAGAACATTTGAACAGATTTGGATATATTACACTGGAAGGAAATGAAGCATTTAACTGTGAGACGGGGCCGATTCCGGCTCATGAGTTCCATTATTTTGATTCTACCTGCTGCGGAGAGGCATTTACAGCCAGTAAACCGCTTAGTAAGCGGAACTGGAAGTGCATTCATAGCAGTGAAAATCTATTTGCGGGATTTCCTCATCTATACTATTATGGAAATCCCAGATTTGCAGAGGCTTTTTATAAAAGATGTGAAGAGAGGGCCAGAAAATGATTTACTATACGCTTCCGGCTGTGGTGCTGGGATTTATACTGGATCTGATTGTTGGAGATCCACACTGGCTGTACCATCCGGTTCGAATGATCGGAAAACTGATTGACGGATTCGAATATCTGCTTCGGGCCATCTTTCCAAAGTCAAAAGGGGGAGAGCAGGCTGCTGGTGGATTTCTGGTGATTTTGGTAGCCGGGATCAGTACGGCTGTACCGGCGGTAATTTTATATCTCTTATATCATAAAGTGAATGTCTGGGCGGGATTTATTCTGGAAACCTTCTGGTGCTATCAGCTTCTGGCAACGAAAGCCCTGAAGGTAGAAAGTATGAGAGTCCATAAGGCACTCACAGAAGGAACACTTACCGAGGCACGGACAGCAGTATCCATGATTGTGGGAAGAGATACCGCAAAACTGGATGTGGAGGGAGTGACCAAAGCGGCAGTGGAAACGGTGGCAGAGAATACTGCAGATGGCATTATTGCACCACTTATCTTCCTGATGCTCGGCGGTGCAGCGGCGGGATTCTTTTATAAATCCATCAATACAATGGATTCCATGGTGGGCTATAAGAATGAGAAATACAGGTATTTTGGTACGGCTGCTGCGAAGACGGATGACGTGGTCAATTTTCTTCCGTCCAGAATTGCAGCATGGCTGATGATTGCCGCAAGCTTCCTGATTGCACTGAATGGAAAGCAGGCAGGAAAAATCTATCGAAGGGACCGGCTGAACCACAGCAGTCCGAATTCGGCCCAGACAGAGTCTGTGATGGCAGGAGCGCTGGGGGTACAGTTGGCCGGAAATGCCTCTTACTTTGGGCGCATCGTGGAGAAACCTTCGCTTGGTGATCCTTTAAGGGCTGTGGTACCCGGAGATATTGTGAGAGCAAACCAGCTTATGTACGTCACGGCAATACTGTCTTTAATTTTATGCGGAGTCTTACGATGGATTCTGCTGCTTTTGTAAAGGAGTCGCGAAAGATGAAAGAGCAAATACATGGAGGAGATGTGTATCGGCATTCGGAGGCACTGGATTTTTC